>CAIKOL010000270.1 GCA_903829085.1 uncultured Anaerolineales bacterium
CGTGGTTGCCGACCATACCAAGTTCGGACGCGCCGCGGCAGTCCTGCTGGCTCCGCTGGAAAGCATCCACACCCTGGTCACCGACCAGACTGCCGCGCCGGAATTTACCGATGCCATCCGCTCCCGCGGCGTCCGCGTTATCTTTTCTTGATCCTGTCTGGCGGGTATGCCGATCATGGAACTCCAAGACTTTACTCCTCAATCCAAACTCGTGACCAGGACCACCCTGGTCGAGAAACCACGCTTCCCGGCCTTCGACGCCCATAACCACCTGGGCGAGGATTTCGGGGGCGGCTGGGACCAGAAACCTTTGCCCAAGCTGCTCGACATGCTTGACCAGGCGGGCATCGTGCACCTGGTGGACCTGGACGGCGGCTGGGGTGAGTCTCTGCTCAATGCCCACCTCGACCACTTCAAACAACCCGCTCCCGGGCGGTTCCAGATCTTCGGCGGCGTGGACTGGAGCCGGTGGCCGGAAAAGGGAACTGCGTTCCCCGATTGGGCAGCCGGCAGGCTGCGGGTGCAGAAAGAACGCGGCGCGGAAGGGTTGAAGATCTGGAAAGGCCTCGGCCTGCTCGTCAAGGATCACAATGGGAAACTGGTGGATGTGGATGATCCGCGCCTCGATCCCATCTGGGAAACAGCCGCTGAACTTAGCCTGCCGGTTCTCATCCATGTAGCCGACCCGGTGGCTTTTTTCGACCCGATCGACGAGAACAACGAACGCTGGGAGGAACTTGGCAACCATCCCGACTGGGCTTTTACCAGTCCGCCTTTCCCACCGTTCCTGCATATCGTCGCAGGGCTGGCATCGCTCGTTGCGCGCCACCCGCGCACCACTTTCATCGGCGCGCACGTGGGCTGCTATGCCGAGAACCTGACCTGGGTGGGGGCGCTGCTCGACCGCTGCCCTAATTTTTCCGTGGATATCTCGGCCCGCATTGGTGAATTAGGCCGCCAGCCCTACACCGCCCGGCGTTTCTTCCTGCGCTACGCCGATCGCATCCTGTTCGGCTCAGACATGGGACCCTACCCCGAAGCCTACCGGGTCATCTACCGCTTCCTCGAAACGGATGACGAATACTTCAACTATAATGCTGCTCCCAATCCCCTGCAGGGGCGCTGGTTTGTCCACGGTCTTGCCCTGCCCGAGGATGTGCTCGAAAAAGTCTACTTCCGCAACGCTGAAAAAATTCTTATGAAAGTTGGTTAACCTATGGAAAACGGACACTTTACCCGCCAGGAAATTTATTCCCAACCTGAAGCCTGGGCTGCCGCATTGGATGTACTGAACGAAAGCCGCCATGAAATAATAGGCCTTCAGCCTGCCCGCCGGTACAGCCAGGTCATCTTCACCGGCTGCGGTTCCACGTACTACCTGTCGCTGGCTGCAGCCACGTTGACCCAGGAATTGACCGGCCTTTCCGTACGGGCGTTCCCAGCCTCTGAACTCTGGCTGTCTCCCCGCAGTTCCTACGCAGACGGACAAACCCTGCTGGTGGCTGTCTCCCGTTCGGGTGAGACCACCGAGACCTTGCGCGCCTGTGAAGCCTTCCTCACCTCGCAAAGGGGTGACTTGCTGACCCTTTCCTGCTACGCGGATATGCCGCTGGCAAAGATGGGAAAAGTGAATATCCTCCTGCCTTCCGGCCAGGAGCAATCGGTGGCCCAGACGCGCGCCTTCTCCACCCTGTACCTGGCTGCAACGGTCATCGCTGCCGAGTGGGCCAAGCGCCTTGATATGGCTGACTCGTTTTCCCGCCTGCCCGACGCCGGGAGGAAGTTGCTCGATCATTATGCCCCCCTGGCAGCCGAATTGGGAAGCGATGCATCCATCGACCGGTTCTACTGGTTGGGCTCCGGCCCACGGCACGGGCTGGCTTGTGAACTGAGCTTGAAGATGAAAGAAATGAGTCTCAGCCATAGCGAACCGTTCCATTTCATGGAGTTCCGCCACGGGCCAAAAAGCATGATCACGCCCAACGCGCTGACCATCGGGTTGCGTTCGACGGTCAACGGGCTAAAAGAAGCTGCGGTGCTGGAGGATGTCAAAGCCCTGGGGGGACGCCTCCTGGATATTGCCGAGGCAGGCGGTCAGGTGCAGTTTGGATCAGGCCTCGACGAGGCCGCCCGCAATGTGCTCTACCTGCCAATTGGTCAGTTGATCGCTTTTGAACGCTCCATTTCCAAAGGGTTGAATCCGGATCGTCCAACGAATCTGGATAGCGTAGTCAAACTATGATAAGGAGGAAGAAATGAAAAAAGTCCTGTTTTCTCTCACCATGGTCGTCATCCTGCTGCTGAGCGCCTGCGGCGCGAAACCAGCCGGCAGCACCCAGCTCAGCTTCATGATGTGGGGCGATCCAGCCGAACTGACGGTCTGGAAACAGATCGTCGCGGATTTCGAGGCAGCGACCCCGGGCATCACCGTCAGCGTGGAGGTCTCGGATTGGGATTCGTACTGGACCAAGCTCAAGACCCTGCTGGCAGCCAATACGCCGCCCGATATGTTCGCCATTGACGCGCCTCTTTACCTGGATTACCAGAGCAAGGGGGTACTGCTGAACCTGCAGCCATATATTGATGC
>CAIKOL010000271.1 GCA_903829085.1 uncultured Anaerolineales bacterium
ATCTTACCTTTCCCGCTGGGCTTGAGGAAAACCGAGAGATGCACAAATTCCGGCTCCTCCCAGCCAAAGGCTCGGATGATATGAGCGTGCAACGGTAAAGAAGGCAGCCACTCTGAGCCGCGAATGACATGAGTGATCCCCATCAGGTGGTCATCCGTCATGGCAGCCAGGTGATAGGTGGGCAGACCATCTGATTTGAGCAGAACAGAATCGTCGAGGGCGGAGTTTTCGGTGGTACTGGAGCCACGCAACAGATCGGAGGTGGTGATGCTGCCATCCTTGGGCATTTTGAAGCGGATGACAAATTTCTCTCCAGAGGCAGCCCGCCGGCGGGCTTCTTCCGGGTCCAGGTGACGGCAGGTGCCATCATAGCGCGGGTTTTGCTTGTTGTGCATCTGCTCCTGACGGACTTTTCCAAGATGCTCAGGGGTACAGAAGCAGGGGAAACCATGCCCCAATTCGACCAGTTTCCAGGCGAATTCGTGATAGATCTCACGCCGCTCGGTTTGACGGTAAGGGGCGCATGGACCACCCACATCCGGGCCTTCATCGTAATTGATCCCCAACCAGTGCAGGCCGTTGATCAATTCCTGCTCGGCACCAGGGACAAAGCGTTTCTGATCGGTATCTTCAATGCGCAGGATAAAGGTGCCGCCAACGCGGCGCGCCAAAAGGAAAGGATAGAGAGCCGAGCGGGCGCTGCCAAGATGCATACGACCGGTGGGAGAAGGTGCAAAACGTGTGCGAACGGGTCGAGAATCCAACAAAGCCTCCGAAAAGTAGTACCAACAACTCACCCAAAACTGATTTTGCGCAAAGGTGTCACTCCATTAAAAGTCCAGCGGTTTATGCCTTATGACAACACTTTCGACCAGTCCAATCCCCAGCATCAGGGAGATCAGACCGCTACCGCCATAACTGATGAATGGAAGTGGAATCCCGGTAACCGGGATCAGGTTCAAGTTTACTGCGATATTCACCGCCGCCTGGAAGAAAATGAGAATGGCGACGCCGTAGGCGATGGCGGAACCGAACGGGTCACGAGCCAGCCGGGCAGCCCGCAAACAGCGATAAATAATAAAACCGATCAAGAGTATGACAAAGAGCGTTCCGGCAAAACCGAGTTCTTCCCCAATCACAGAGAAGATAAAATCGTTATGGCGAACTTTCATGAAACGCAGTTGCGTCTGTGTGCCTAGGCCGTAACCCTTGCCAGTCCATCCGCCTGAACCGAGGGCAATCAGCGCCTGGATCACATTATAGGTGGCACCGTTGCGGGCGCTCAAATCCGGGCGGAAGAAAGTGACAATACGCTGGAGTTGATATGGTTGAATGAAATTGAAGGCTATCACGGCCAAGGCAAGACCAGCCAGCAACATGATCCCAATCTGCTTCAATTCGAGTCCGCTGTCCCAGGTCATGGCAGCCCAGAGAGCCATGACGACAATGACGTTGCTTAGGTTTGGCTGGATGAAGATCAACCCGGCGATACCGCCAGCGATGAGCAGACTCTTGATCATCCAACCCCAACTGTGAGGAGCATTTGTATTCCTGGAAAAATAATTGGCCAATGCCAGGATCACGATGATCTTGGCCAGCTCGGTTGGCTGGATGGATACCAGCCCGGTCTCGATCCAACGCGTGGCACCAAAACTGGTCGTGCCGATAACGAACAGGAGCAGGAGAAAAAACACGATCACGATATACATTGGAACAATGGCGCCGGACCAAAAGCGATAATCTATCGCGGATGCGAGGATAAGCACCACAAACCCGATGCCGCCGAAGATCATCTGGCGAGGCACCAGGGTCGCCAGGTTAACATTCCCGGCAATCGCGGATAGGATCATGGTCACGCCGAACACGAGAGCCACAATGACCGCCCCCAGCAGCCAGAAATCGAAATGTCGCCAAAAACCACTACGAAACATGTTTACAGCGAAGGGCTAACCCGCCGCCCTCCCAGGCTCGCGTCCCCGCCTGTGTCCAACGGTCCGCAGCGGGATATCAGCCACCAGGCGTTGGGAGCGTCCGTCGTGAGCCACATTAATGGTCACTGCCATTGGATCAATATCAATATGGCGGGAGATGGTCTGAATCAAATCGTCTTTTAACGACTCCAATTCTGCTGGCGTCAAATCAGTACGGTCATGGATCAACACCAATTGCAGGCGTTCTTTGGCGCTGTTAGCGCTCTTCTTGCGTCTAAAAAGAAAACCCATAATTACTTCCTTCCCAGGAGACGCTGAAAAAGATTTTGAGTTTCGAGTTCCAAAAAGGGCACCTGCTCCCCCATCAACCGCCGGGCGATATTCTGGAATGCCTGACCAGCCTTGGTTTTTCCTTCCAGCGCCAGCGGCTGGCCTCGATTGGAGGCCACAATTACATTCTCATCCTCGGGAACGATGCCAATCAATTCTACCGCCAGCAGATCGAGCACATCTTCAACTGAAAGCATATCTCCACGTTTCACCATGGCCGGATCCAACCGGTTTATCACCAAGGCTGCCGGACCCTTTTCTTCGGCATCAAGGATGCCGATCACCCGATCTGCATCGCGCACCGCCGATACCTCAGGGTTGGTCATCACCAGCACGCGGTCGGCGGCGGCAATGGCATTCTTGAAACCGCGTTCAATCCCGGCCGGGGAATCGATAATGATCCAGTCCACTTCCTGACGCAGTTCATCACATAGGCGCACCATGTCACTTGGTGAAATGGCGGTCTTATCGCGAGTCTGCGCAGCAGGGATGAGATAGAGGTCGGGCAGGCGTTTGTCGCGGATCATCGCCTGACGCAAGCGACAGCGGCCCTCAATCACATCCACCAGATCGTAAACGATGCGATTCTCCAGACCCAGAATCACATCCAAATTGCGCAGGCCGATATCGCCATCGATACAGGTCACTTTCTGCCCGCGCGAAGCCAGTGCCACGGCAATATTCGCCACCGAGGTAGTTTTACCAACCCCACCCTTCCCAGAAGCTACTGTCACTACCTTTGCTGTCATTTCACCATCCTGTCAATTCCTTCCCAGATTCTGCCAGGGTTCTGCAACCAGTTGGCCATCTTTCAGACAGGCCACCTCAGGTTGGATTTTACCTTGTTTCTTGGGCGAGACGGCAATCTCAGTGGCGATGCGTAACTGGGTTGGAACCATTTCCAATGCACAAACAACTGCCTTCTCATCTCCCTGTGCGCCGGCATGTACCACCCCGCGCAACCGTCCCCAGACAACCACGCTGCCCCCAGCAATAATTTCAGCACCCGGGTTGACATCCCCCAGCACTACCACGTTGCCTTCGAAAAGGATACGCGCTCCGGAGCGTAACGGGCCTTTGACCCATTTGGCCGCATCGGCAGGTAATTCCTTTACCACCTCCCGGGTCGGTTCAGGGCGAGGTTTCGAGAGGCGGGTTGCCAATCCCAAGTTCTGGGCAGTTGTCTCAGTAATGAGGGATTCGCTTAAAACCGCCCACAAGGCAATCCCGCGTTCTGAGAGTTGGTCACGCAAGCCAGATAATTCGGCTACCCGCAACTCATTAGAACCTACATTTAGAGCCACACGCGCTCCGTGGAAAAACGAAGAACGCTCATCCACATTCTTCACAAAGGCAGCTACCAGGACCGGCCAGGCTGCGCTGCCTAGAGTTATCAACAGGCCATCCCGAATGCCTTTTATCTGTATTAAAGAAGGGGTTTCATCCATAATTCCCGAAATTATACTGCTTTTTAAAGCGAGAGTTGTAAAGTGGTGAGATTTTCAAGAAATACCGGGCAGCCTTAAAAGCTAAAATAGCGAAGTTTAATCAGCATCTGTTGATTGAAGTGGATACGCCGATATGTCAAGAAACCTTCCCATACTCACAACCATCTGGTAAAATCAGCCCCCGGAGCGTTGTACCCTTCGCTCCACCATCCTATCAAAAGAAAGGGCTTAAAATGAAAGTATTACTCATCAAGGACGTTTACAAACTTGGACGGGCAGGCGACGTGAAAAAAGTTGCCGACGGGTATGGTCGCAACTTCCTGCTCCCGCAGAAAATGGCTGTCCTGGCAACGCCTGGTGCCATCAAGACTGCTGAACACATCCGAACGAAGGCTGCCGAGAAGCGTGTCATTCTCAACGAAGAGATGAGCGTGGTGGCCAAGGCACTTGAAAAGGTGCAGTTGACATTTGGCGCTCGCGCAGGCGAGACAGGCAAACTGTATGGTTCCATCACTTCACAGGAAGTGGTAGACGCCCTGCAGAAAAAGACTGGTTACGCCATCAAGCGCCAGCAACTGGATATGCAGCCCTTGCGCACCCTGGGCGAACACACTGTACGCATCCGCCTGACAATGGATATGATCCCGGAAATCAAAGTGACAGTCTACCACGAAGGCGAAGCTGAGCCCAGCCTTCCGATCGAAGAAACTGCTCCAAAGGCAGAAGAAATAAAACCAGCAGAGCAGCCTGTCGAAGCAAGCGGGAACACCGAAGCTGCCGCTTAATCCCTGAATAGAGCAACAATAGACATCACCGGTCCAACCAACAAGGGTGGCCGGTGATGTTTCATTAACTTATATGACAGAATCCATCGGACAGCAACTCAAACAGGCACGCGAAGCCAAGAGCCTGACCATCCAGAAAGTGGTGCAGGCTACCCATATCCGCGCTTATCAAATCGAGGCGATTGAAGCCGACGATTATGATTCCCTGCCGTCCGCAGTGCAAGCGCGGGCTTTCCTGCGACTCTATGCAGAGTTCTTGGGATTCCCGCTTGAGGAATGCATTGCACGCCAACGCGCAGAAGTCGCCGGAGCCAAGGCAACCCTTACAGACATAACAATACTCCCGGTTGAGCAATCCACCCCCGCTCAGGAATTTGAAAGCAAGACCATGCCTCCAGAACCCCAAGCGGTTGGTGATAAACCGATCGGGCTGCTGGCGCGAATCAAGCGGGTAGGTTCCAGACCTAAAGCAGGCTCCGCACCGGTGGAAACAGGGGAGGCTGATTCCTTATTGGAACCTTTTCAATCAGAAACCGAGCAAATTTCTGCACCTCCCGAGGTAACTCCTGTTGTTGAGCTGAAAGCCCTTCCATCCCAAGTCATTTTCACGAACATTGGCAAGATTTTACGCCAACGTCGCGAAAGTCTGAGCTTGACCCTGGAAGAAATCGAAAGGCACACCCACGTTCGCAAGCACTACCTGCAAACCCTGGAAGACGGAGAGTTTGGCCAGTTGCCATCCTCGGTGCAAGCGCGAGGTATGTTGAACAACTATGCCCGTTTTATCGAACTGGATTTGGATGCGCTCCTGCTCACTTTTGCGGATGGGTTGCAGGCCCAGCGGATGGAACGACAACTCAAACCAGATGAAAAGCTCCAGGAATTTGCCTCTAATAAATCGGTTAAAACGAGCCCGCCTTTTCACCTTAAAATCCCAGCAGTCATCCAGCGTTATCTCTCCGTGGATGTCCTCGTTGGTGGCGGGTTGGTATTACTCCTGCTCACATTCGCCATCTGGGGCACCAGCCGGGTCATTAATCTGCGCGCGGGTATCACGCCTCAGGCAACGGTGCCTCCCATTTCCAACATTTTGAACTCAACGCTGGAGGTGGTTACTGATTCTTCCACTCCAACCATATCGGGAAACGGATCGAGTTCAGTTGCTCCTTTTGCAGGCGAGACACCGGTGTTGACTCTCCCGGCAGCAGGACAGGGGCCCGTGCAGGTGGTTGTCATCGCCCAGGAGGATGCCTGGGTACGCGTGACTGTGGATGGCAAAGTTGTGTTTGAAGGGCGCGTTACTGCCGGTACAGCAACCCCGTTCGACGGCAACACCCAGATCGAAGTACTGACCGGAAACGGCAGAGCCATCAGCATCCTGTACAACCAGAACAACCTGGGACTGATGGGCAACCTGGGCGAAGTCGTCGATCATATTTATACCGCCAATGCGATCCTAAACCCCACAGCTACGTTTACACCCACACCGACGATAACCCCCACCCCAACTGTCACTTTGCGTCCTAGTGCCACCCCGCGCATCACTCCCACGCCCAACAAGTAATTGGCAGTTGCGTCAGTATTGATCCTGTTTGAAAATGAAAGCCTTATTGTTATGAACCGAAAAACATTTCATCTGACGGCACTTGGTTGCGCAAAGAATGACGTTGATTCCGACTCAATGGTGCAATTGCTGGAACGCGACGGTTTCAGGGCGGTCAGGCACCCCGAAAAGGCCAGTATCCTGATCGTTAACACCTGCGGATTCATCGGCCCGGCACGCGAAGAATCATATTCCGTTCTGCGTGAACTATCCGAAGCCAAACGCCCGGATCAACTGCTCATTGCGGCTGGATGCCTTACCCAGCGGTACGGGGCAGAAGTTGCCCGGCAGGTTCCAGGTTTGGATGGCATCCTCGGCACCCGCCGCTGGATGGATATTGTGGAGGTGGTGCGGCAACTGCGCAGCAGGCCTCAACCGGCTTCAGGAATCCAACAAGCGCAGACTGGCAACCCCGGACTGCGCCCCGAACCTCTCTACCACTTACCCGAAACCCCCACGATCGGTACCGACGAAAATGGCGCGTTGCGCGCTTCCATTGCAGGGGCAAGTGCTTACTTGAAAATTGCAGATGGCTGCCGCCGTCCGTGTGCCTTCTGTGCCATCCCGCTGATCAAAGGAACCACCGTCAGCCGCCCGCTTGAAACAATCCTCGAAGAAGCCCGCCGCCTGCGCGACCTGGGCATGCGTGAAATCGTCTTGATCGCCCAGGATACCACTGATTATGGGCACGACCTGGGCTTGCAAGATGGGCTTGCCACCCTGCTGGAAAAGATGACCGTCGCCATCCCGGAGGTGGACTGGATCAGGATCCTGTACGCCTTCCCCGGTTATGTCACCGACCGATTGATCGATGTGATGGCCAGCCACCCGCAGGTACTCCCCTACCTCGATATACCCCTGCAGCACGCGGCCCCTGCCACCCTGACCCGCATGCGCCGTCCCGCCAATATTGACTGGGTGCATTCGACGATCGCCAAAATGCGCTCCAGGCTACCCAAGTTGGCCATCCGCACGACATTCATCGTTGGCTATCCCGGCGAGACAAGAGCGGAGTTCCAGACACTCCTGGATTTTATCGAAGAGATGCGCTTCGACCACGTGGGGGCATTCCAATACTCAGCGGAAATAGGAACAGCCTCCGAAGCACTGGGTGACCCGGTGTCAGCCACAGTGAAGGAAAGACGTTTTGAAAGGCTGATGGAATTGCAACAGGGTATCTCGCTCCAGATCAACCAGTCTTTCGTAGGGCAAAAGCTGGATGTTCTGATCGAGGGGCAGGAAAAGAACGGGATCGCAATAGGGAGATCCTATCGCGACGCTCCGGAAATTGATGGAATGGTTCTCGTGGAAGGGAAGGCTGAATTAGGGAGCATCATCCCGGTGAGAATTACCGGAGCGATGGCCTATGACCTGAGTGGAGTGCCTGAAAGCCAGAAAAGATAATGAAGTGATGGCGGGATATCATCCCGACTTTTTGCACAGCCTATCTGAGGTCATGGACAGGGAGTGCCAGAAGAAGAATCGCAGGTGGGCGAGGCCTCTTGAGTAGGCGTTTCGGTGAGAGTTCCTCCAGGAGTTGCAGTAGGAGTGGTAGTTCCTCCCCCTCCACCACTGCTGGGGGGATGACACTTGTTCTCGACCTGGGTGGCGGTCGGATATGCCGTAGCATTCAGCGGATCATTCACCGAAAATGCAGTGGCATATTGGTCCGAAGCGCCACAATTGTCACCAGAAGCCACCAATTGTCCGGCCACCTTGAGAGTAGCCTCCACCCAGCGTGAGGTGGCGGTCTGACAGGAAGAATCGGACATATTGGGATACCCGGTCATCACCTGGGCGTAAAAGTTCTGCGCTTGAAGCCAGTCCTGGTCCCAGAAGCTGGAACCAATAATGTAAAGGCGGGCATACGTGCGCAGGCTCTCTGAATAAGCATCCAGATTGCCAGCGCCAACGAATTGTTCAGCAAGGGTAAGGTCGTAGATACCACCTTCCAGGTTGACATCCTGGCAAGCGGTCGCAATTTTTGCCACACCACGCTGACGTAGGGCCATATAGTACATGCCATCCACATCGGCAGTGCGATAGGTGGGATTTGATTTACGGAGTGAATCGAGGTTGGTGAGCGCCCCGTCCCAGTCACTGGTATTAAGCAGCTGGAGAGCCGTGTTGTAAATATCTTCCGCGCCGCGCAAGTCGGGGGTGGGGGAGACAAGCGGGGTGGGAGAAAATACAGGTGTGGGAGTCACCTGCATACGCAGAAGCAGGTCAGTATAGGCTGCCTGGATACCGGGGAAATTCGAGTCTGCGACGAGCACGCCTTTAAAGTACTGCAAGGCCAGTTCGTAATTCCCCGCCTGCACTGCCTGGGTGCCCAGTTGGAATTGTTCATCGAGCTGCCCGGATACCACCGTGTCCTGGGCAGCATAACGCTGACCCATACCGGAGCTGTACCCGCCCAAGGCGCCAATCACGATCAGGACAAGCACGCACAAAGCCACAAGCCAGGATGGGAATTTCTTCTTTTTAACAGCCAGCGGGGAACCGGGCTGGGTATCATGGAGAACATCGTTCGGCTGAGTATCAGGCAGAGCATTATTCGGCTGGGTATCAGGCACAGTATTATTTGGCTGGGTATCATTCAATTCAGAATCAGACATGGCGGCGATTATACCCCAAGATTACAGGTGAAGTAGCAGGCGTACTTCCTTCCAGATGAACGGAAGGATGACCGCAGCCCCCCCCAGCAGGGCAATCAAAGCGGAAAACAGCGGAGAGAGGGGTAGAAAGCGGATTCCAGCGCAGGCGACCAGCCCACCAGCAAGAGCCGCGAGCACGGCGCGGAGCAGGGTCCCGTCCATCTTCAGCAAACCGGGGAATTTACGATCCTGCAGAGAGAGCAGGATGATCGCCTGGGAGGTGAAAGTAACCGCGGCGGCCAGGGGGACGCCAGGTAAACCAATCCAGCTGGAGAAAAGCCAGGCTAGCAGGATGAACGAGAGTGCCTGGATAAACGCAGCCACCAACGGGGTGCGGGTATCCTGGTTGGCATAGAAAGAGCGGACCGCTGTTTCCAGCCAGGCGTCGCCCAACAAACCGAAAAGGAAAGCCCAAGTGCACCAAGTGACAAGGTTGAGCTGGTCAGCCTGGTAGCCAAAGAAACCATTTACCAGCGGGCGAATGGAAACTGCCAGTAAGACGGCTGCCGGGAGGCTGAGGGCCAGCATGACACGCAAAGCGCGGTTGACCGTCTCACGGAAAGCATCGATCCTGCCAGCGGTGATGAATTCAGCCAGCGTGGGCAGGAGGGCAATGGCAATGGCAGTCCCGATGACCGTCTCCGGGACCTGCTCGATGGTCCATCCAAGATTAAGGGCGCCCACCCCGGTCCCACCGAAGCGGGAGGCCAGGCTGTCACGGGCGACGAAATAAGCCTGAATGCTGGCCATCGTGAGGACACGCGGCCAGAGCAGGATGAGTACCCGCTGGACGGCGGGTGTTTTCAACCCGATGACCGGCTGCCAGCGGAAGCCATAATGGATGAGACCCGGAACCCGGATCAACAGATGCGGCGCCGCCCCCAGGATGACACCGTAGACCATGCCGTACAACCCCAGCCCAAAGGCCGGCAGGGTGAGCGGGCCGAGATGCAGTCCCAGGGAGGGTGTCAGGACAGTCACGCCGAAAATCTGTCCCAGGTTGTAGAAAATTGGAGCCAGGGCGGGAAGAAGGAAATGCTTGTTGGCTTGCAAGCCCGACATGACCAGCCCGCTGATGGAAAAGAGCAGGATGGCAAGCAGGTCAAGGCGCATCAATGAGGCGGTCAAGGCCTGCTTTTCAGGGGTGAAGTACGGGGCAATAATATACTTCACCAGCGGCCCAGCCAGGGCGATGATGAGCGCCGAAATTGCGGCTGTAAGCAGGAATGCCAGGTTGATCACCCGGGAAAACAAATCCCAGGCCGCGGAACGACCCTGACGGTCAAGGTATTCCCGCAGGACAGGGATGAACGCCATCCCCAGCGCCCCACCAGAGAGCAGCGCCGAAAGATAATCGGGGATGTTGTTGGAGGCGCCAAAAATCCCCATGCCTTCCAGCCCAACAATCTTGTTAAAGAGGATGGACTTGATAAAGGCCAGGCCTTTGTCAGCCGTGAAAAAGAACGCCAGCAGGAAGGAGGTGCGGGTGAGCTGAGATAATTTTGGCATGGACAATATTTTAGTTGAGATTCCCGATCTCTTTTTGCACTTCGTCCAGGATCTCGCCAGACCTGACCAGAGCTTTCATGGCGTTATGGTCGGGGTAGAGCGGGCGGTCCACCTCGAGGTGGGCCACATATTTACGGATAACCTGGCGGGCTTTTTGCGTACCCTTGCCGGGTGTAAACTCGCGGAAGTCGAGGGCCTGGGCGGCTGCCATGAACTCTATGCCGAGCACCCCCCAGGCGTTATCCAGGATCTGGCCGTTCTTGAGGGCGGTATTCATGCCCATCGAAACAAAATCCTCCTGGTCGGCGGCGGCAGGGATGGACTGGATGCTGGCAGGGGCGGAGAGGATGCGCTGTTCCACGATCAGATGGTCGGCAGTGTACTGGCTGAGCATGAGGCCGGAGTAGAAGCCGGGGCTGTGAGCCAGGAAATCGGGCAGACCCTGCGAGAGAGCCGGATTGGTCAGGCGGTTGAGGCGACGCTCGGCCATCACGCAGACCATGGTGATGGCAATCCCAGCCATATCCATGGGCAGGGCCACGGGAGAGCCCTGGAAATTGGCTCCAGTGAGGGTCAGTTTCAATTCCGGGATGAAGATGGGGTTATCGCCGACACCGTTCAGTTCTATCTCCACCTGCGAGCGGGCGTAGGCCAACGCATCGCGGGCCGCGCCGACCACCTGGGGGGTGGAACGCATGGAGTAGGCATCCTGCACCTTGGTTTTCATCCTGCCGGTGGTCAGGTCCGAGCCGGCGACAATCTTTAAAATGTTGCTGGCAGAAGTAATGGCGCCTTTGAAACCGCGCAGTTCGTGCAGCTTGGTGTTGTAGGGTTTCATGTTGCCCAGGAGGGCTTCGATGGACATGGCCGCGGCAATCTCAGCCTGCTTGAGAAAGCGTTCCATATCGTAAATCTGGAGGGCCGACATGGCAGTGAGCAGGTTGGAGCCGTTGATGGCAGCCAGACCGTCACGGGCCTGGAGACCTGGAACGGGGATGCCGGCACGCTGCATCGCTTCGGATCCGGGCAACCGTTCCCCATTGAAGAAGGCCTCGCCCTCCCCCAACAGGAGCAGCATGGCCTGGGCCATGGGAGCCAGGTCACCACAGGCGCCGACCGAGCCCTTATTGCAGACCACCGGCGTGAGCCCCTTGTTGAGCATTTCCACCAGAGTGAGGGTGATCTCGGGGCGGCAGCCGGAGTTGCCGTGGGCATGGACGTTGATGCGACCAACCAGGGCAGCGCGCACCTGCTCGACGGGGACAGGGTCGCCAATGCCGGCGGCGTGGTTGTAGATAAGGTACTTCTGGAATTCCTTCACTTGCTCGTCGGAAAGAATCATCTCAGAGAACTCGCCGATGCCGGTGTTGGTGCCATACATGGTCTCGTGGGCAGCCAGTTTTTCCTCCAGCATCGCCCGGCAGAGGCGGATGCGTTCGAGGGCAGCGGGAGCAAGGGAGACCTTTTCGCCGTTGCGGGCGATGGCGACAAGTTTTTCTATGGTTAGGGAAGAGCCGTCGAGGGTAATGGTCATGGAAAACTCCTGGGGGAAGGGATTGGCAAGTCGTAATTCGTAAGGCGAAAGGCAGAATTGGTAAACGGGAATTTAAGGTTTTTTCCGGGTTACGTTTTCTTTCTGATTGTACCCTGCTTCAGGGGAACGAGGAGCAAGATAAACAGGGGTTCTTTGGAAATTAGCGTGTGAGGCTTGAAACAGGGAGTGTTGGGGGGACAAAGGCAGGCTGCGGGGAGGAACCCAGGGAGGTTGGTCCGCCAGTACACCGGGATAGTTACCCCGCCAGTGCACCGGGGCAGTTGTCCCGCAAAAGCATCGGGATGTTACCCCGGAAAGGACCCGGGACAGTTGTCCCGCCAGAGCACCGGGATGTTGTTTGATACGCGGAACAACGAGGGAACAAACAACCTGCCCGATCCGTGGAATTTTATTCGAGGGCTTCTTCATTACTAACAACCCCAACAGGAGTGAGTTTTTAGGCGCAGGTTGTTTTTTTGCAAAACAAACAACCTACCCCCACAAGAGCTCTGGGATTTCGCCCCGGGAGGAATTCTCCACAACACTTGCACTGCACTCCCGAAAGACCATCGGGACGATGTGCGTTCGGTGCACACCTGCCCTCATGACCCTGTCGGGTCTGGACAGGGTGGCGGGCGGTGCCAGGGGTGCAGGTGAGAACACAAAAAAACAGATAGTTATGAAAGAGAAAGAGCGGACCCCGGAAGATCACCGAGACTGTGCCCCGGCAGAGCAGCGGGATTGGGGTCTGGAATTGTTCGTGCCAGGGAAAATAAGCGGAACAATTCCTTTGCACCTAAAGCAGGGAGGAGGCTCCCAGGATATTCGGTTTTTAAAGAACCATGAAACGGTATTCCACAGGAATGGATGAAACCAGGCTGGCCGGAGACTCATGTGTGGAGCATGGTGCGGTGCAGCCTGCACGCAAAGGGTGTGCCTGGTGAAAGCTGTCAGCACGCGGCTGGAAACAGGTTTATTTTAGAACAAAAGTTCTGTTTTGTCAAAGGGGAAGTGGATTTACAGAATGGACCAAGCCTCGGAGCTGAAGTCGTTCTTCGAGGCTATGCCTGGTGACCCCGTCAGGCGGGCTGGCCTGGCTGAACCTTACGCGCGGTAACCAGCATGACGAGAAATATACCAACCAATAAAATGCCAACGACGCCAAAGGCCAGGCGAATGCCAACCAGATCAGCCAAACGGCCCAAGACTAATGGAAGAGCTAAAATGGCGGTACCCGAAGCCAGAGTGGCACGCGCGCTGGCCTGAACAGTGTTATTTTGAGCCGCGCCTATAGCCAATGAAAGAACCAGGGGATACAAGCCAGCGACACCCAAGCCCGTAACAAACAGCCCAACCATCCCAAGAATGGCTGTACCGGCTGCCCAGAATACCAGGAAACCGGTGCTGGCGACCAATATAGAGGCGATCACCACTCTGCGCGCTGAAAAGTGCTGAACAAGACGGCTTGAAGCCAGCCGCCCAACAATCATGGCGGCCAGGAAAAGACTGATGGCCTCGGCCGCATCCACTTTCAGCATGCCCAGGCTATTCTCCAGATAGTCTGCGCTCCAGAAAATCATGCAGAACTCCACGGACACAGCCAGAACAATTCCCAGCCAATACACCCAAAACAAAACAGGCAAGGACCGCCGAGAAGAAGGAGAACCTTGCGGCTGAGGAGTGGACTGATCAAGAGAAACGCGACCAAACCCAACGAGCATCAAGAGGGGGGCAAAGGCTACCGTTGCCAATGCAAGCCGCCAACCACCGATCAGATGGGCGAAAGCCCCAACCATGAGCGGCGCGGCCGTGGAGGCCAACGATGAAACCACGTTTGCTTCCGAAAAGGCCACGGCGCGCAGCTCTCCATGCCGGTCGGATAGAGTCGACGGGACGATCACCAGGATCAGCGAACCCACCAAACCCATGCAAAATGAAGCCGCGATGGTAAGCACCACCGAATGAACCGCCAGGAGTACGAAGGCACTAGCACTGATCCCAAAAGCACCCAGCCAAAGAGCCCGCCAACGACCAATACGCCGGATCAGAATATGACCACTCAAGCCAACAATCAGAATGCCGACGGCGAAGGCCGTGAAATGCAGACTACTCAGCGTATACGACAGGTGGAGTTCATCTTTGAGAAAAGGGGTAACAGGGCCAAGGATATTGAGGAAATATCCGTAGTAAGCCAGGAGGATGTATGCCAGCCAGGTGAAGCGATCTCTACGAAAGGTGGGTTTCATAAACATGTCCAAAAAAAATCATTATACCCGTCACGGGCACAAG
>CAIKOL010000272.1 GCA_903829085.1 uncultured Anaerolineales bacterium
ATTCAGGAGGAGTTCGCATTTTGAGTGTGTGCGGCTCCGCCGCACACACTCAAAATGCGGTTCTTCAATAATTTTCGGATAGATACTAAGTAAAAAAGCGATCACGGCGCCATTTCGGATAGTTTGATTCTGTTATAATGAGGAAACTACCAACATTATCAGGTAGTTCCCTGGAAAGTAAAGATTTTTGGAGGCAAGAATGTCACGACTTATCAAAATCGCCTGGCTCTCGATGACTCTCATCTTGATCGGGCTGGCCGCCTGCGGTGGAGCCACACCCACCACCGATCCTTCGCTGGCCTATACCCAGATCTGGAAAACCGTCGAGGTGGCGCAATCCCAGACCGCCCTGGCGTCCTCACCCACGCCCAGCCTCACCGAGACCCCCGCCATCAGCCCGACCCCGGAAGCCAGCAATACGCCGCTGCTTACCAGCACCCCCCTGACTGCCGGTCCTACAAACACACCTTTTTCCATTTCAACTACAAAACCGCTCGTCACCCAGTCGACTGCCTGTGACAATGCCAATTTTGTCAGCGATGTCAACTTCCCGGATGGGTCCGAAGTGGTGGCTGGCGCGCCCTTTGTCAAGACCTGGAGTTTCAAGAACCTCGGCCCGTGCACCTGGACCACCAAGTACCATATCGTTTACAGTTATGTCTCCGACACGGGTAAAAATGGTGTTTTCACAGCGCCCTCCCCGGCGGCCTTTCCTGCCAAGGTTTTACCAGGAGATAGTGTTGAACTTTCCGTCACTTTGAAAGCTCCCAGCAAGGCAGGCACCTACCAAGTATGGTTCGTGCTGCAGAATGAGAATGGCTACAATATTCCCCTGGTCAACGAGAGCATGTACGAATTCTGGGTGCTGTTTGTAGTCAAATAAATGTCCCTGAAAAACGCGATCAAAGAGGAAGCCCGCCGCCTGGGCTTTGCCTTGACAGGGATCACCACGCCCGAACCTCCGCCCCACTGGCAGGCCTATGAACACTGGCTGTCCCTGGGGCGGAATGCTTCCATGAGCTACCTGTCTGACCCACGCCGGGCCGACCCGCGCCTGGTTCTGCCCGAATGCCGCTCCATCCTGGTGCTGGGCGTGGGATACCCGCAGCCCGGGCCTGCTGCCCAAAACCATGCTCCCCGCCCGGTTGGACGAATCGCCGCCTATGCCTGGGGAAGTGATTACCACCTGGTTTTGCCGCAACGCCTGAAGGTGCTGGCAGCCTTTATCCAGGCGCAGGTTGGCAGCCCCGTACCGATATACTGGACCACGGACACGGGACCGCTGCTGGAGCGCGACCTGGCGCAGCGCGCCGGCCTGGGCTGGATCGGGAAAAACACCTGCCTGATCCACCCGCGCTTCGGGTCGTACATCCTTTTGGCTGAGATCCTGCTTGGCATCGAGCTGGAGCCGGACGCACCTTTCACTTCCGACCGCTGCGGCAGGTGTACCCGCTGCAGCGCGGCCTGTCCCACCGGCTGCATCCTGCCAGACCGCACCCTGGACGCCCGCCGTTGTCTCTCCTATCTGAGCATTGAAAACAAGGCTGAAATCCCGCCCGAACTGCGCCTGCAACTGGGCAACCGGGTTTTTGGCTGCGATGCCTGCCAGCAGGCCTGCCCTTGGAACCGGGACCCGAAACTGCCGCCCGACCCGGCCTTCAATGCCAGGCCCGGCCTGCCGGAACCGGAACTGGCGCTCGAACTGGCGCTCAGCCCGCAGGAATTTAAACGCAAGTTCAAGGATAACCCGGTCTTACGCAGCAAACGCGTCGGCTATCTGCGCAACGTGGCTGTGGCGCTGGGTAACGCCGGGGACCCGGCCGCCCTGCCAGCTCTTGAAAGGGCGCTTCAAGACCCTGAGCCGCTCATCCGTGAGCACGCCGTATGGGCTGTGGAACAAATCCAAAAAGGGATGGGCATCCATTAAGACGGGGAACGCTCGGATTTCTTCGTGCCTGGGCGCTTACGCGGTTGAAACTTTTCTACCATCCTACAGGGAGAGCACATCTTGCAGCATTTACTGATCGCCACCAACAACAAAGGCAAGGTCGAGGAGATCCAGGCCCTGCTGAACGGCTACGGCTTCACGCTTCACACCCCCGCCGACCTGGGATTGGTACTCGAAGTGGTCGAAGATGGACAGACCTATGCTGAAAATGCCGCCAAAAAGGCGGCGGCTTTCGCCCTGGCCAGCGGCATGCCCGCCCTGGCCGACGATTCGGGCCTGGAAGTGGATGCCCTGGGCGGACAGCCCGGGCTGCACTCGCACCGCTTCTGCCCCATCCCCAACGCCAGCGATGCCGACCGCCGGAAATATCTGCTCGAACGGTTGGACAGCCACCCCCGTCCATGGAGGGCCCGCTTCAAGGCAACGATGGCGCTGGCCCTGCCCTCGGGCCAGGTAAAACTGGCGGAGGGGCAATGCGAAGGGGAAATCATCCCGCAGGAACGCGGCAGTAATGGATTCGGATACGATCCCATCTTCCTCATTCCCGAATTCGGCCGTACCATGGCGGAACTGGAGATGGAGGAGAAGAACCGTCTCAGCCACCGGGCGCGCGCCATCCAGAATGCCCGCTCCCTTCTGAACGAGGTTTTGAAACTGTAACCTGTAAGGTATTGATAAACTCGAGGGGGAGAAAAAACTTCAATTATTCACATGCCCGGAAAACCGGGGATGGTCTTGAGAAAAACGCTCATCAGCCCTGCCACCCGGTGGGGCTGTTCGAGCATCACCAGGTGTCCGGCAGACTCGATGGTCTGCAAGGCCGCCCCGGGGATCTGTCCCGCCAGGCCTTCGGAATAACGGCGCGGGGCCAGTTGATCGTCTGTGCCGCAGATCACCAGGGCCGGGGCGTGAATTGCATCCAGCCGGGCGGTGCCATCGAACTGGTCCGAGGCGTACAAATCCCCATGGAACAGGGAAGGGCGGATGGATGACAGTTGCCGGAAAGCCTGTTCCTTTATTTTTTTGGCAGCCGGCGGGGTCTGCATCGCCTCCTGCCAGGCCTGGACCGCCAGGATAAATGTAGCCGGGTTGGCAGCATTCTCCAGCATGGAGGCCGGCACCGGCAGGCACGCCCCGCTGGCGATCAGGCCGATCCCGGCGACCCGCTCCGGCTGGTCAAGCGCCAGGGTCAGAACGATCGCACCCCCCAACCCATGTCCAACCAACACAGCCCGGGAAAGACCCTCTGCATCCAGAAAACCAACCACGCTCCTGGCATAATCGGCGACCGACTGCAATCCCGGCCCTTTTGATTTACCGTGACCGGGCAGATCAAGGGTATATATCCGTTCCCCGGTCAGACAGCGGATTTCAGGCGGCCAGAACAGATGATCCTCCCCCGCGCCATGGATGAGTACCAGCGGCGGCTTGGTTGACCTTCCCCCTGCATGCAGGAAGTAATATAGTCCGGCATTAACTGGCATGGGACAGGGAATTATTGTCTTCCGGAGGGATGGTGAAGACTGTCGGCAGCCTCTTCCGTCATCGGGATGTAAACCTGGATGCGGGTGCCCTTGCCAGGCTGGGATTGAACATCCAGCACGCCGTTGACAAGTTCTGCACGATCGCTCAGGTTGACCATGCCCAGGCTGCCGCGCTGGTCATAGGAGCGGTTGACTGCGGCCACATCGAACCCGATCCCATCATCCTGGATTTCGAGCAAGGCCAGGCCCGGTTTGAACAGGTGCAGATTGACCCAGATGTGCCCGGCCTGGGCATGTTTGCGGGCATTATTCACAGCTTCTTCGACTATATAGAATATGACACCCTGCTTGCCCATTTCGATGGTTTCAAGGATGCTTTCGTCCACCTTGACCTGCACATTCTGTCCAAAGGTCTCCTTCGTTTTCTCCGCCATGGATTGCAGGGCGGCGGTCAGGCCCTGCGACTCCAAGATCAACGGGCGCAAAGTGAAAAGCATGTGGCGGATCTCTTTGGTGGTGCGGCGAGCCAAGTCCTCGATACGTCCCAGTTCGTCGCTGACAGACTTGGGGTCTTTCAACAACATGCGCTGGGCCAGGTTGACCCGCATGGCAATCGCCGAGACCGATTGGGTGGGGCCATCGTGCAGGTCACGCGCCAGTTTTTTGCGGGCTTCTTCCTGCACCTCGATCATACGTTCGCGCTCATCCACCACGTCCTGGTAAAGGCGGGCATTTTGGATGGCAACCACTGCCTGGCTGCCCAGGATATCCAGAAGTTCGCGCCGGCCGGGGGTAAAGAACTTCTGCTCCGGGTGACCAAAAAGAAGGACACCGTACGCATTGAAGCCGCTGCGCAAGGGGAAACAGTAGATCTCGTTGCAACTCATGAAGGTGATAAAGTGGGTTAATTCCGGGTCGTTGCGTACATCCTTGAGAACGACCGGTTTGTTGTTTTCGATGGCCTCGGCAATGATACCTTTTTGACCGCGCAAAACGACGCGCATGTCCGCCGGCGTCAGGCGGCGCGCTGAGCCGACTTTTAGTTTCTCCCCCGAAAAGAGCAGCACGGCGCAGATCAGCCGGTCATCGGGGGGAGCATCCGGCTCAAGATTCAGGATGCTCAGGCTCAAATCCAGCACGGAATCGAGCACGCGCTGGTAGTTAAGCGTGGCGGTCAGAGTGGAAGTCAGGCCATAAATGGCGCGCATACGGTCGTTCTCCACGCGTTGTTTCTTCTGTTGGGCTTCAGATAGCGTCAGGCGGGTGCGGCGGATGGTCTGGATCAACCGCATGCTGAAGAACCCGAATACCCCGGCGATCAGGAAAGTAATGAAAACTGATGCGCCTAGAATGAGCATGGAAAGCAGGGCCTGGGACTGGAGAATGGTCGTCCCGATTTCAACAAGGATCATCAAGGCAGCCGAAACAAAAGCTCCGATCACTTCGAAATAGAGCGCAGCAGTCAGCAGCGGCAGGATGATCACCCAGAAAGCGGGGTTTGAAAACCCGCCTGCCAGGTAAAAGTAAAGGCCTACCGCCAGCAAATCAATCCCCAGGCTGATCTCACGATGGCGCGCCAGGCGGCGGTTCAGGCCTGCCAGGAGAGTCAGCACGATATTCCAGCCTGCCAGGCCGATCAGGAGCACATTCGGCAGAACCAGGAGCCGGCCTCCGAGCGCCAACGAGACCGTTACCCCCAGCAGCACCAGCCAGCGCAGAGAAACAATAAACCAGTCAGCCACGTAGGGCGAATCAGATGTGCGCATCTTTTTTACCTTCATCCAGGGCAGCCACGGCTGCCGGTTCGCAGGATTGTTTCCGGCAGGTTGCGGCTGCCGCGCTGACAATTCCCATGGAAAGCCATACATACGGCAGGGCAAATGTGTCGGTGCTGAACCCCTCGAACACAAATGCAATCAAAACGAATAAACCAAACCATCCAATCATTTTAAACAGGTGCGACTGATTCATCCTGATGCCCCAGGCGGACCTAAATACGACCAGGCACCAGGCCAGGAAGGCAGCAAAGCCGACCATCCCCGTCTCTGCCAGCAGGCGCACCCACAGGCTCTTGATATTGGGGACGACCGGGGAACGGAAATAGAGGTTCATCACTTCCGGAAGCGTGAAACCATACGCAGGGAGGGTATGTTGAAAATAGAAACCGGCATTGCCCAGCCCCACCCCGAAAAACGGAAAGAAGTTGAAGGTTCCCCAGCCCGCCACCCAATAGACATACCGCTCGGCAAATTGCAGGTAGTTGAAGAATTTATAAACGTTGCCCGTGATCGCCTTCAACTGCGTGATGGAGGTGATCTCAAAGAGGCGCGCCAGGCGTGCATCCACGTGGGATATTCCGTACACCAGGATTACCGCCGCCAGGGCGTAGCCGCCCAGGAAAGCGAGGAAAAGGATTACAGGCAGGCTGGCGCGCAGGCTCTTTTTAAGCAGGAGCGGGAGGCGGGTCAGATGTTCCAGGGTCCACTTCTGCAGGCGCTTCGCCAGGGAAATGTTGAAATAGATCCCCAGGAATGCGAGCACCAGCAGGAGCGACAACGTGCCTACGCGGGAGGAGAGGAATAATACCACTGCACCGGTTGCCAGGAGCAGGTTTTCCAGGCTGATCTTCCATAAACGGAAGCGAAAGGCCGACCAGCCGGTCACGCTGGCAGCCAGCCAGAAAGGCAGGAACAACAGGTTCAACTGCTGGGCCAGCCAGGAGGGTTCAAAGGCAAATGCGGTCATCCTGCCTGGAAAAAGACGGCTCATGGAAAAAAAGGCCTGGATTTGCGCCACTGCAGCCGGGTAATTGCTCTTGAACAGGTAAATATAGTAGCCCTGCACCAGGGCCCAAAGCAGCAAAATGGAACCGCCCACATCCACCAGTTTGAACGTGGAGGTCAGCCAGGAGGGAAATTTTGACAACCAGCCAGCCGTCACAAGATAGAATCCCGCCCCGATCAGAAGACTGAGAATGGCGCTCGTTTCCTCGCCGGTGATGCCCTTATCCTTGAAAGAGGGGGTGTTCAGGTAATATGCCAGCGCGCTGGCAATGACCGCCACCGAAACAAAGAGCAGGAAAGGAATGGTCTCGCGCGGCAGAATGCCTTTCCGTACAATATAAAAGGTAAACCAGAATAGTGCCAGCCAGACCAGCGGGATCAATGAAGCCGGGGCCACCATGCTGTTGCCTGCCAGCCGGGAAACGAGCGGCAGGCTGGTGATGGGCAGCAGCAGAACGGCAGCCGCCCAGGCGAACTCAAGGGTAAAACGTCCCAGGCGTTTGAAGGGTTCAGCCACTGCCGGGCACCTTTCGACTGCTGGTCACCCACACACCGAGCACCAGGCCGATCATCGTCCCCGCCACGATCAGGCCCGCCCGGTCGAACAGAACCGGTTCTTCCGGGATGGAAGCGGTGCCGGTCAGGGCAAACTCCATGATGGAAAGGATCCCCAGGCTATGTTGTCTCTCCAAAACCAATTCGTCCGTCCAAGCCTGCAAAGATGTCTGGATCTCCGCCAGGGAATAGCGCCCGCACTCCTTGGGAGCAGGTGGGGGTATCGCAACCAGGCCAGTGCCGGGAACAGAAGCAAGGCAGGACTCCAGCAGGGTGATCTGCGCCTGGAGCTGGCTCGCGTGCACCGCATGGTCCAGGGCGGTATTTAAGGCCTCATCAGCCGCCTGCGCCCACAGGTTGACAAGTTCTGCAGCCAACTGCGGATCCTGATCCCTGACATGGATCTCCCAGGCAGATAACATACCCTCGGAAGAGGTCATTTGTTCGAGCTGGTAGGGGGTGATCGAAATTCCATCCGCCTGGGCAGCTGCGATTACCTGGTCCTGCACCGCGATCGATCTGATAATGGCTCCGGCTGCGCTGAAAGCATGATCCTCTTCATACTGGGTAAGTTCATGTTTCGTAAAATCCATCGCCACGGTCAGGTCAGCGGTGGCTTCATAGACCGGCGCGTGAAAGAGTTGAAAAGTCCAGCCAAGCAGACCTCCCAATACCGCCAGGATCACGACCAGCCACCAGCGGGATAAAATACGCTGCAGGGTTTCAAAAGGAGTAAATTCCGACTCAGGCATGGGCTTTTCCGGGAATTTGATCTTTGCGTTTTGGGGAACAGAACCAGTCAAAGCTACCTCTCCGCTTCAACTTCTCCGGCAGAATGATATACCTGCAAGGTTTGAGAAATAACCAACTCCATCGAAAACTCTTCTTCGGCGATCTTCCGGCCGCGCCTCCCCAGGGCATGTCGCAGCCCGGGCTCCTGAATGAGCTGTTTCAACGCGGCTGCCAGCGCCGGGATAGCCCGCGCCGGAACCAGCAGGCCATTTTCACCGCTGCGCACAATTTCACGGCAGCCTGCCACATCGCAGGTCACGATCGGGCGTCCGCAAGCTGCCGCCTCGATCAGGGTTTTCGGAACACCTTCACGATAAAACGACGGGAGACAGACGATATGGGCCTGGGCGTAGACCGCGGCCATATCCTCCCGCCATCCCCACCATTCTATCACACCCGTTTTTTCCCAGGCCTGGAGCTGCACCAACGGTACCGCGGCTGGGTTTTGAGGGTCGCTTTCCCCCACCAGCGCGAAGCGGGCGCACAGGCCGTCGGCCTGCAACTGTCGCGCGGCTGCCACGAATTCACCCACGCCTTTATCCCACAAGAGTCGTCCGGGTAATATGACCACCGGCACCCCATCCGGTTCCGGGGTGGGTATAAAATGTGAGCAGTCCACCCCCGAGCCCCGGATCAGCGCCGCCCGCCCAGGGGTTACCAGGTGGCTTTGCAGGAACATGTTCCGGTCATCCGGGTTCTGGAAGATGACCCAGGTGCGCCGCAGGACCAGGCGATAGAAGGCCTTGATCCCGCCGCGCAGCCAGCGCCGGGCGCCCTTGCCCTGCGTAAAAACAAAACCCAACCCGGTCAGCGAGTTGACCACCGAACGGATGCCCAGCAACCGTGCTGCCAGCGAACCATACAGCACGCATTTCACCGTGAAATGCTGCAGCAGGTCAGGCTTTTCACGGCGGTATAACCTGACCAGGCGCAGGATGGTCAGGAATTCTACCAGCGGGTTCAACCCGCGTTGTGCCAGGGGGAAACAGACCCAGCGGAAACCGGCCTGCTGTAAACGCTCTGCATAAGCCCCCTCCGGCGAGACCAGCACCACTTCGTCGCCGCGCCTCTGCAGGGCCTGGGCCAGCGCCAGGCGAAAATTATACAAGTACCAGTCAGTGTTGGCGAACAGCAGGATCTTCATGGCCGCCCCGCCATCTGCCTGTAGAGTTCTTCATAACGCCGGGTAATCTGCGCAATGCTGAAATTCTGCTGGATGCGCTGGCGTGCCTGCTCCCCCAGGGATCGCCGCTCTGCAACGCTCAAGCCCAGCATTTGCTCCCAACCCTGCGCCAGCGCCGGCGCATCCCGGGGAGGCACGGTGAGGCCCGTCTCGCCCACCAGGTAGGATGAGTCGCCCACATCCGTCACCACGCAGGGGATGCCGCACGCCATGGCCTCCCCCACGGTCTGCGGGAAAGCCTCCCCATATGCGGAGGAAAGGCTGAAGATGTCCAAGGCGTTCATCAGGCGCGGCATGTCGTGCCTCAGACCCGCCAGGGTGAAGCGCTCTTTCAACCCGTACTCCTGCAGCCAGCCGGTCAGCTCCGCGTTACCCAAATCCGCCCCCTTGCCACACAGCAGGAAGCGTACCGTTCCATCTTTGCCGGAGAGGCTGCGCGCCGCCTCGAGAAAATTGTGGAAATCCTTCTGCGGGTTGTAGCGTGCCGCCATGCCGATCAGCGGCGCATCCGGCGGGATGGTTAGTTCCGCCCGCACCTCCCGGCGCGCCTGCTCATCCGGTTGGAAGAGCCCCAGATCGAACCCGTTGGGGATGACAAGCATTTTCTCAGGGGGATAGCCCATCTGCACGTGCAACTGCTCCGCCCGCAGCGAACAGGAAACGATGCGCTGCGGCAGCCAGCCGGAAAGGCGAGCCAACAGCCAGACCACGGCGCGCGTGCTGCGCTTCGAGGAGCCAGGCTCCAGGCTGGAATGGCGCAGGTTCCACACCACCGGCAATCCCCCCGCAGCCCGCGCCGCCAGCCCGCCCAGCAGGTCGGCGTGGTACAGCCAGGTCTGCACCACGTCGGGTCGGTCCGAACGCAGGCGGCTCACCAGCCGCAGGAATGCCGCGGCTGAAAAGCGTCCCGGCTTCATCCCCAGCGACTCGACCTGCACACCCAGCGCCCGGATCTGCGCTCCCAGAATTCCCTCCGACGCCAGGCTGACCACCTGGTTCTCAAAGCGCCGCGGGTCCATCTGCGCCAGCAGGCGAGAGAGCATCATCTCCGCCCCGCCCACTTGCAGGTCGGTGATGATGTGCATCACTTTCAAGGGTCTGGCCACCGGCGGCGTCATTTTCTCTCCAGGGAATGGAACAGGGCCAGGTATTGTTCCACCGCCCGGTCCACTGAAAATTCCGCCCCGCGTGCCTGCAGCAGGCTTTTATCGGGCGGTGACTGGAGCGCCTTGAGGATCGCTTCGGCCAGTTTTTCGTCATCCCCTACCGGCACCAGGGCGCCGTAGCGCCCGCCTTCCAGGATCTCGGCCGGGCCGCTCGGGCAGTCTGTGGAGACCACCGGCGTGCCACATGCCAGGGCTTCAGCCAGTACATTGCCAAAACCTTCCACCCGCGAGCAGAGCACAAAAACCGCCGCGCGCAGCATGTACGCAAAGGGATTGGACACAAAGCCGGGCAACTGCACCTGTCGCTCCAGCCCCAGCGTTTTCACCAGGGCCTCCAGATCGCGCCTCTGATTGCCTTCCCCCAGGATCAGCAGGTGCAGCTCCTGCCTTTGCCGCGCCCGCGCGAAGGCGCGCAGCAGGGTGGGAAAATCCTTGTTTTCCACCAGGCGCCCCACCGCCAGCACCACCGGCGGGCAACCGGAAGCGAACCAGGGGTGAGCCGGTGGCTGGAGGGCTTTTTCCAGGAGTGCCGGGCTGACGACCGGGTTATAGATGACCTTGATCTTCTCCGGACGGAGATGGGCCGTGCGTCTCAGGTCTGCCGCGGCGCCATTTGAGATGGCGACAATACCACCGGCCTGCGGATAAAAGATGCGTGCCAGCCGCGTGAGCAACAGCTCCTTGCGGCTGGTGAGAGCGGCATTGACCGACATGGTGTTGGCCTCCCGCACGACAACTTTCGTCTGCACCCCCGCCAGCCGGGCTGCCCAGAGCGCCACCAGGTTGGCGTGCGTCTGGGTGGAGAGCAGGATGTCGGGGCGTTCGCGGCGTAGCACACGGATTAACCCCGGTAAAGCCTGGAACACATGCGCCTGTCCCAGGTCGTGGACCGGGATGCCCGCCGGCACATCCCCCAGGAATTCCCCACGGGCCTGCGCCAGCAGGAGTTGAACCGGGTGGCCGCGTTCCTTGAAAGCCTGCGCCAGGGTAAGGATCACCCGTTGTGCCCCGCCGCCCGCCAGGGAAGCGGAAAACAAGGCAATCTTCAGCTCAGCCATGCTGTGCCTGGCTCCCCGCCCGCAAGCGGCGCAGGCGCCGGGCGCGCAACTTGAGCTGAACCATGTGCGGGAAACCTGCCGCAAAATACAGCCCCCACAACGGGTCGGCTGCAAACAGCCCGCGTGTCGTTCCCAGCCAGCCAGGTTGGAAGGGCGGGTACAGCCCGATCTTGGCAGCCTGGACGACAGCCTCATGCCTGAGATGCGCCAGGACCGGGTCTCCGGCGTGCTGCCGCGCGAAAGCCTGCCATAACTCCAGGTAACGCCGCGCCAGGGCCGGGCGCTGCCAGGCCTGCGAAGGGCTCAACTTGCCGGTGAAGGCGGCTGCCAGGGCGGTATGTTCTTCCGGCGTGATCTGAAATTCGGGGAAGGTGCGCTGGAGGTGGGCCAGGCTGATGCGGGCATGGGTTTCCATCTGTTCCTGCTTATGCCGGCTGGATATGCTTTCGGGGTACACCCGGTACCATACCAGGGCCTGCTCCAGGTTGGCTGCCCGGGTATGGCGCAGCAGGCGCACCCACAGGTCGTAATCCTGCGCGTAGCGGATCCCGGCCTGATATTCAAGTTGGTGGTCGGTCAGCACACTCCGGCGCAGCATAACCGTGGGGTGAAAGAACACGTTGGAAAGCAGGCTCGCCCAGCGGATGGACAGGTCGTCGTGCAGATGGCTCATCCGCCCGATCTGCTGGCCCTGGGGGTCGATGAAGATCTCTTCGCTGCCCAAAATGCCCACTTCGGGATGCGCATCCAGGAATTCCACCTGCCGTTCGAACCGCTCCGGCAGGCTGAGGTCGTCCGCATCCATGCGGGCAATGTACCTGCCCCGGGCGGCCTGCAGCCCGTCATTAAGTGCCGCGACGATACCCTGGTTCTGGGCATGGGTCAGGATCACGATGTGCGCCTCCCGCCGGGCGTACTCCGCCAGCAGGGAGGCTGAGCCATCCGTGGAGCCGTCATCCACGGCGATGACCTCGAAATCGCGGAAGGTCTGCGCCAGGAGACTCTCGAGGGCAGCGCGCAAATACTCCCCGGCATTATAGACCGGCATGACCACGCTGACAGACGGAGGCGATTCACTCATGATGCAGGTTTCCAGAAGGAGGATTAATCTTGTTTACTTACCAGTTCCTTGATCCAGCTCCCCGCATGTTTAAGCCCCCAGCCCATGAGATACACCAGGTATTTGAAAAAGCCCAGGCTCTCCTTCTTCTCGGCGAATCTTTTCTTATAGTACAGCGGGTAATGGAAATACTTATGGTAGACGGGAGGTTCCGTCCAATTTTTGACCAGCATTCCAATCCCGTTCGGGGACAAGCTTCCTGGCGGTAACTCCGTCTTTTCAACAATTTTAATTTTTTCAAAGCCTTCCCGGTAAATATCCTGTTGGGCGTCAATACCAACATTCCCTTCAAATTCCAGGCCGTCTGTAAAACCTTTTAAAGCGATCTTGTAATCAAGATCCCTGCCTGCCTGTTGGGGCCAATAGGTTACGAATATTTCCGCATATTTCTTGTGTTTATGGGCATGGACAAAACACTTGCGATAGATATCGACATAATATTGCTCGAAATCATGCATCCCGATCAGGGAGGTCTTCATCCGCAGGGGAAATCCCAGGGCTTTCATGGCGTCCAGGGTGTTCTGTTCGGGGCGGATATTGTTCTGCTCCTGTGGAATGAATTTCAGGGCTTGAGATAAGAGCGAGGTACGGTATAAATGATTTCCGGCCGGCCGGGGGCCTCCCAAAAACTTATCCAAAACAAGGCCTCGAAATTCGAAGACCACCGGTTTTTGCTGCTCAGCAAAGCGGACCATTTCCTGGATGGAATCCGGCAGCAGCAGCACGTCCGCATCCAGGCACAGGGTCCAGGGACGGTCGCAGGCGATCCCGGCCTCGTAGGAAGCCTGCAAAGCCAGGCTGAAAGGCGTTTTTCGGATAAAGGTGATATTTTCGGCGCGCAGCCCCTGTGCCAGAACCAGGTCCATGCAAAGGGCTTCGGTCCGCTCGCCAACAGAGCGGATGATTACGCTGACATGATCGTTGAGACTATTTGTAAAGGCCACAACATTATTTTATCACTTATAAAATATGGGGTTGCAGTCAGGGGAGCTTGTTTGCAGGGAGGTTAATGAGCCATGCAGATGAATGGTTTAATCCTTAATCCTGCGGGTGGTATCTTCTCAAAAATCCGGCGTGTGGAGTGTTTTTGGCGGGCGAAGCCCGCCAAAAACACTCCACTTTCTCCTCTTTATTGAGATGATACTCCGGGAGGATCATTCACCTGAAGCAGGCGGGGATAAATAAATCCAGATCACGAGAAGCCTCATCAGAAGCCAGTCCGGTGGCAGCGAGGGTTTCACTCGCGGGCCAAGGAAGATGCCCAATAATCTCTCCGCAAACCTGCTTCTTAACCGGATGGAGACAAGCGCCTTTGCCAGGAATGCCTGCACTTTTTGGATCAGCGAGACTTTGAGCTCCAGGGCTGTCAATATCTCCCTTCTTGGAATGATCTCATCCAGCCGGCTGTCCGTTCCCTGGACGAGTGAGATCAGCAGGTCTTTATGCTTTCGCAACTCCTGCTTCCAATCCGGGGTATGGTATTTAAATTTTGCCCGTTCCATGGAATAAAATTCAGGTAAGAGCTTAAAGAGCACACTCTTATAGAGCTGTTTATTATTGCGCAAATGGGGAGGCATCTTCTTTATAAAGTCCAGGATCTTCCCATCCAAGAATGGGGTGTGCACGAAACCTGCCTGGCTTGAAAAATTCTCCTCCTTTGACTGTAAAACATGATCCATTCTTTGATCGAGGTAAAGAAAATCTATTTTATCCTGGGGATCATGGAATGGTTGCGTGGTTTCAAATATTCCATCGGTTAATTGGTCCAGATACCGGCACAACTGCCGGTACACATCCTTCGAGATGGAATGTCCCAACCACCCAATACCGCTTGCGCCCCTGATACGTACGCGGCCAAGAATATCTTCCTTAGTTTCAAGGGCGGTTCTCCCCAGGCCAAACCATATATCTCCTATAAATAGATCAGAATATTGATGACTCTCAGCCAGGCTGTGCCAGGCATCCACCTCCTGGGAGTATTGGGAGAGGCATTTCCCTTCCCTGGCATTGGCGATTAAATGTTCGATCAAATTTCCGTTGTAAGATTCCAACATTTGGTGGGGATACCCGCATAGCCCGGCCATTTTCCTTGCCAGGTCGGCATCCGAATCCGGTATTGGGTTCTTTGTTAATGCATAAGAAAAGCAGGATATATTGGAAGCCTTGAGGATGTTGTGCAGGATCCCCAGGATGGCGCGCGAGTCGTACCCTCCGCTCAGGGAGATGGCCGGTTCGGATGTCACGACAAGCCGGCGTTTAATACTGTCAACAATGAGTGATTCCAATTCCTCTTGATAGCGCTGCTCCGGAATGTTGGGGCTGCCGGAGTATTCGAACCGGCAATCCCAATATCGACGGGTTGACATTTCACCATTAGTGATACTATGCACGCTGGCCCTCCTGGCAGACCTTATCTCCTGGAACAAGGTCAGGTCATTAAGCATATAACCATTGGCCAGGTAGCAGGCCAACCCGGTCATGTCCAGTTGGCATTTTTGCTTTGGGAGGGCGTCAATATTGTTTGAAACATACCAGGTATGGTCCAGGAGCGCATAAAATGCTTTTTTGGAATTTACCTTATCCGTGATGATGTGGAATTGAGTTCCCACAATTAAGAAGATGATGAAGCTGCCTTCCAAAGCGGATACATAATCGAGGCCTTGCGTTAAAAAGCCCTGCACCAGTTGTTCCCCGCTCTGGTTGTAAATGACACCATTGAGGAATACTTGGACTTGCTTATCACCCGACGCAAAAGAATATGGATCGCCGGTTGTTACTCCATTTTGCCTGTCGATCTTAAAATAGAAGCTGGCTTTGTTTTTGACCCAGCTTGAACCGGGACTTTGTTCAGGGTTGGACATGAGCGATGCTCCTATGGCAAAGAAAAAAGAATACTTTATTGTTTTTTCGCCAGCATTTCCAGAATATCCTGGTTGCCCTCCGGCCAATGCCGGAGAACTTCGAGTCCTTCATCCAGCCTGCCGGCCTGGAAATGCGAACCGGCCAGCCTGAGCGACCAGGCGGCTGCCAGGCTGGATTCCCACCCGTGCCGAAGAGAGAACCGCACCTGGCTGGAGGCATAGCGCTCCAGGTAATAACGGCGCAATCCCGGGGCTGGCGCCAGGCTGAAAGCGGTGTTAAACACATCCAGCAGAAAATGGGGAGACTGGGTGAATAATTCGTTGTCGATCAGCTTGAACCTGCCGCTGTCCTGTGCGAGCACGCTGTTGCGCAAGGTTATGTCCGGGTGGGATAAACGGCTCTGCTCCACGGGCGGGGAACCGGCAAGGCTGCGCAGTTGCCGGATCATATCCGGGTCCATTTCCGGGGGGGCATGGCGGAGGAGTCTATTCTCCAGGTGGTCAAGGTAATCGAAACCAGCCTGCTCGTCTCTTTCATAAAGGTGTTGGCTATGAAGGATGGATTGTAGTTCCACCATCCAGTCGATGGCCCGGGTCTGGTCCTGTTCCGGGAGAGTATCGCACGAGGCGCCTCTTACCCATTCAGCCAGCAAATACCGGTTGAACGTAAAAAAGAGCGGGTGGAAATATCCGGCCAGTTCCGGGGTCTGCAAGGCTTTCTGGATGAAATCCGCCTGGGTTGAATTTTCCGCCTGGTAGATCTTTACTCTCCGCCCGAAGAAGGGAAAGACAAGGGTGAGATGCCCCACTTTGCTTTTCCACAGGGCAGGCATCAGCTCGGATGAATTACTCTTGATCTTCATGCTTCGGCAGCCTGGGAGCAGAAGGCAGGGTCGGGTCTAGCTTGCGAATGAACCTGTGGATCTGAAAACGGAACCAGTATTGATAAAGATCAAGCGGGTGTCCCTGGGTATGATAGCGGCGATAATAAAATTTCGTAAAATTATAGTTCCTCTGTGACCAGGACATGAGTTTCCCATATTTTTGCAAGAACCTGCCGATAGAGTCAGGCCTGGACCTGGCATCTCTCAGGCGGGGGCCGGCATGCC
>CAIKOL010000273.1 GCA_903829085.1 uncultured Anaerolineales bacterium
ATAGCATTTTTTACGCTCCTTTTACGCTTTAACCAATCCAACCGTGATCGTTTCCCCGTCGAACTCGTCTGACATGCTCGCTGAACCCGGGCCTGGTTCTGAAAAATTCAACTCTACAGTCAACGTTTCCGTAGTGACATAATCCCGGTAAGCCTGGATGGCTTCCTTAAGACCCGGCGTCACCAACACATTGACCCGAATCCGGTCAGCCACATCCAGATCAGCAGTCTTGCGCAGGTCTTGAACACGGCGGACAAACTCGCGCGCCAGCCCTTCCCTCACCAGATCCGGGGTCAGCTCGGTAACCAGGGCTGCCAGGTAAGCGCCATCATTAGCCACCGCAAACCCTTCTTTTGCCTGAGCGCGCACTTCCACTTCCTCGGGCAGGATGTCGTACGTGTGGCCTTCCAGTTTAATTCTCACCGACTGCCCGGCAAGAAACACAGGCGCAACTACTCCCGGTTCCAGTGCAGAAATTATCTTGGCCAGCCCTGGGAATTTGTTGCCATATTTTTGCCCGAGCTGCCTGGGCAATGGTTTGACTGCAAACGAGACAGCCTCACCGCTGGCATCCAACAGGCGGACTTTTTTCACATTCAACTCGTCCGTGATAAGGTCGGAGTAGGTTTCCACCGCATGGTGTTCTTCCGGGCGAGCCAGGGCAAACGCAGCCTCGGCCAGGGGCTGGCGGACTTTGCGGTTGGCTTTCTGGCGGGCATTATGCCCCAGTGAGACCAGCTTCATGACCAGAGCCATCTCGCGGTTGAGCGTTTCGTCAATCCGGGATTCATCCGCTTTGGGCCACGTCGCCAAGTGGACCGATTCCGGCGCTTTTACATCCACTGAACAGACCAGGTTCTGGTACATTTCATCAGCCAGGAAAGGCATGGCAGGCGCAAGTAATTTCGACAGTGTGACCAATGCGGTATAGAGCGTGGAATAAGCCGCCTGTTTATCGGTATCGGATTCAGACTTCCAGAAACGGCGCCGGGAACGGCGCAGGTACCAGGTGGAGAGGGTTTCGACAAAAACTCCTATCGGCCGCGTTGCTCCGGGTACATCATAGTTTTCATAGGCCTGGGTTACATCACGCACCAAGGCATTCAGGGAGGAGAGCAGCCATTTATCAAGATCATTACTCGGTTTGACTTCCCAGGTCAGGTCAGGCTGGTCGAGATTGGCGTAGGTGACGAAGAAAGAGTAGACGTTCCAGAGGGTCAATGTAAAGCTGCGTACCACATCTCCAACCAGCTCGGAGGAAAACCGGGGTGCAGCATTAGGCAGACCAGAAGTATAGAAATACCAGCGGATGGCATCCGCTCCATGCGCATTGAGCACATCCCACGGATCAACTGTATTGCCATGACTCTTGGACATCTTCTGGCCGTTGCCATCCAGGAGCAACTCAAGGCAAACCACATTCTTGAAGCTCACTTTGTCGAATAACATGGTGCTGATGGCATGCAGGGTATAGAACCAACCGCGGGTCTGATCCACAGCCTCGCAAATATAATCAGCCGGAAATTGTTTCTCGAACAGTTCCTGATTCTCGAATGGATAGTGCCATTGCGCAACCGGCATCGAGCCCGAATCAAACCAGACATCGATCAGGTCGGGAACGCGTGTCATTTTTCCATTGCATTTTGAACAAGCCCAGGTAATTCTATCCACATGCGGGCGGTGTAGGTCAAGAGTCGAAAGGTCCCGCCCGGCTTTCTCAGAGAGTTCCTTCACCGAGCCAACGCACTCACGCTGCTTGCAATCCGGGCATTCCCAGACCGGCAACGGCGTACCCCAATATCTTTCGCGGCTGAGCGCCCAGTCGATGTTATTTGACAACCAATTGCCAAAGCGGCCATCCCGGATATGTCCGGGAACCCAGTTTATTTTCTGGTTGAGTTCCACCAGGCGATCCTTAAAAGCGCTGGTGCGGATGTACCATGATTCGCGGGCGTAATAAAGTAAGGGAGTATCACAGCGCCAGCAGAAAGGATAAGTATGGGTATATTTCTCAGACCTGAATAAAAGTCCGCGCGCCTCCAGGTCGGCAATGATGGATGGATCAGCATCCTTGACAAAGACACCCCGCCAGGGCTTGATCTGTGGCAGGAATCCGCCATCCGGACCGACGGTCATCAGCACAGGCAGATCATATTTCTTGGAAATTTCCAGATCATCCGCGCCAAAAGCGGGAGCGATATGGACCAACCCGGTGCCATCCTCGGTGGTGACGAAATCACCGAGTACCACGTAGTGCGCCGGTCTCTCCAACGGCATGAAGGTGAACAAGGGGTGATATTTTATGCCTTTTAATTTCTTGCCCTTCAGGTGCTCCACAACTTTAACTTCCTCGCCGCGGAAAACCTTTTCCAGCAAGCCTTCAGCCAGGATCAGGCGTTCCGTCCCGCCTTCCGGGAGGGCGTGTTCCACTGTCACGTACTCCACATCGGGACCCACCGCCACGGCAACGTTGGCTGGTAGAGTCCAGGGCGTGGTTGTCCATACCAGCAGGGATGTGCCCGGTTTATCCACCAGGGGCATGCGGACAAAAACCGATGGATCGGTGGCGTCCGCGTACCCCAGGGCTACTTCATGGTCCGAGAGCGGTGTACCGCAGCGGGGGCAGTATGGCACGATCTTATAACCCTTGAAAAGGAGGTCGCGCTCCCAGAAGGTCTTTAAGATCCACCAGACCGACTCAATGTACTCGTTGGTGTAGGTGACATAGGCATCGCTCAGATCCACCCAGAAAGCGATGCGGTCGGTCAATTTTTCCCAATCCTGGATGTAATCAAAGACCGATTTCTTGCACAGGTCATTGAATTTCTCGATACCGAACTCCTCGATCTGCTGTTTGTGGTTAAAGCCGAGTTTCTTCTCGACTGCGATCTCCACCGGAAGGCCGTGCGTATCCCAGCCACCACGCCGCGAGACATGAAAACCATTCATGATCTTGTAGCGCGGGAACATGTCCTTAAAAGCGCGCGCCTCCACATGATGGACGCCCGGTTTGCCATTGGCTGTCGGCGGTCCTTCAAAAAACACATATTCCGGTGCACCCTGGCGTTGTTCGCCAGTCTTTTGGAAAATTTTTTGACTTTTCCAGAACTTCAAGACGCCATCTTCCAGGGCGGTTACATCTAACTTGGGGGATACTGGTTTGAACATGGCAGGCTCCAGTCTAATCGCTGAATCGTGAATTTATCTTTGACCATTTAGCGTGAGGTAAAAAAATACTCTCATCTCCTTACAGAGACGAGAGAAAATTCCCACGCGGTACCACTCTGCTTCCCATTCAAGGGCGCTTATCGGTACGGCCTTGCGGCGATACCCTGCCAGGATAACGACCGGCTGTCGGTTTCCTTAATCTGTAGAACAAAATCCCATCTTGTTCTACATTTCAGTTCACGGCTCCAGGAGGATTTTCGGCTTTTCCCGCAGGCCCGGCTCACACTCTTTCCGGGTTCGCTGTCAGCAGTGCAAGGCCTACTCGTTCCCATCATCGCCTTTCGGTTTCAAGATTAGTCAAATTATGCCATAGAAACCAGAGGGAGACAAGTAGAATTGGAGACTTATTTTCTGGAATGCCATGGAAAAGGTTTTGTGCCCATTTCGATTACAATAGCAGCCACCCTAACCTACTACGAAGAGGATTCCCAATGCCCCCCAGCCTTCTTGACCAATTGACCATCAGCGCTGAAAAATCCACTCGAACAAAGGCTGGACTATTAGTCACCGGTTCCCGTGTGGTTGTAAATCTCCCCACCACGCCCGTGCGTTATCTCTATTCCGGGTGGCAGTCCTGGTCGCTGACTGCCTGGGTGAATGTTGATCGTCCCGTTCGCCCGATGCGCCCGTCGTGCATGCACCCGATGCAGGCCGATCCAGTCTATGCCCGCGAGACCCGTCCGAACGGTTCGTGGTATGGGGCAGTGGAGCTTCCAGACGGTCAGATAGTTTTTATAGGCGCGCTGGGGCTGGAAAGCCACGTTTTACTGGATGGGAACTCGCTCACCGGCTGGTACGAAGGGCAGGAAGTCCATAACAACCCGGAATCATCAGCCGCAATACCTGTTGGCGGAGTTTCACCGGCATCTTCCAAGGAATGGTTCATTGCCACCGGGGAAGAAGATGAAATCTATGCGCATTACATCGAAATACTCGGTAAGCAGCTGGGAAAAGGAAGAGAAAGACCGACCGCGCGGGTCTGGTGTTCCTGGTACAGCCTCTATACCGATATCCACCAGGAACAGTTATTGAAGATCCTCTCTGACCTCGGTCCCTTCGATAGTCCCCAGGGGCTGCCTTTCGATGTATTCCAGGTGGATGATGGCTGGCAGGTGAATGTGGGTGACTGGGAGCCAAACGAAAAATTTTCCTCCGGCATGGATCGGCTGGCTGCCCAAATTAAAAGCAGCGGTCGCAAAGCCGGCTTATGGCTGGCACCGCTGCTGGTTGTTCCCTCTTCGAGCGTCTATCGCAACCATCGCGACTGGCTCCTGCACGATAACCACGGCGCCCTCGTCTCGGCAGGATTCAACTGGGGCCAGCAACTCTACGCCCTGGATACCACACATCCTGCTGCGCTGGATTGGCTATCCAACCTGATGAAGAGAATCCGCAGTTGGGGATATGAATACGCCAAACTCGATTTTCTATACGCAGGAGCACTGCCAGGCAAGCGAACTGTGAATATGCCGCGCGAGGCAGCCTTCCGCAATGGTTTGAAGGTGCTCCGCGACGCTTTGGGGGAAGCCACTCTCCTGACCTGCGGTACGCCCATCCTCCCCTCCATTGGTCTGTGTGACGGGATACGTATTGGTCCGGATGTGGCTGAATATTGGACTTCCCATAGGGATGATGATCTGCTGATGAATTCTGCTGCGCCTGGAGTCCGCAACGCTCTGCGGGCCACGCTCAATCACCTGTGGCTGCAGCCCCTCGTTCAGACTGATCCCGATGTGGCTTATTTCCGCTCCCGCCAGATCACACTCACCCGGGAAGAAAAATCCCTGCTTCAGGATATGGCCCAAATATGCAATTTCAAGGCCAGCTCGGATATCCCTGCCTGGCTCACAACCTCTGAACGCTCAGCCCTGCGCACGTTCCTTGAAAACCATCCCAGGGTGTCCAAAACAGGCCGGACAACGTTCCAGGTTGGGCAACACAGCGTAGACTTTGGCTCCTCACTCGATTTACCTCCCCTGCCCGGATTTTTCACCAATCTGCAAGGGGCAATCCTGGGCTGGTTGGCAAATAGGCCCGCCCTTATGAAATTGTTCAATAAAATGGGGAAGAGATTATTGAGAAGAAGATTGCGAAAGAACCCGGTCTGAAAACGAAACTCCCGTCGACCTGGCAGGAGTTTCGGGAAGGTTCTGGAAACCGGGCTATCGGTGCCCAAAGTCCACGGTAAAGTAGGCTCCATATGTGCTGGTGGAACAATACACATAACCGGCTCCTATATCCTGGTAATCGGCCAGGATCAGGTCGTGATGGACCTGGTCGTTCATCCACCAGTTGACGGCTGCAACGGGGTTATTGTACGAACCGGAGCCTGCATAGATGATCTCTCCACCCCACAAACCAGTATACCCAGCCCGCACTTCCCGGTCCCAATAACTGGAGCCGTCAGAACCGGTGTGGGAGAGGAAGTTGTTTACCGACTGATCCAGGCTGTGGGCGCGGGCAGAGGTATCAAGGGAACTATTTTCCACCAGGGGAGCCAGAGGAGTACTATTAATGGCGCGTTCGTGGTTGATCAGAACGATCAGTTGCGCTTCGTATGCGCTGTTATAGACCGGCACACAACCGGATGCATAAGTGGGTGTCCGGGTGGCTGTGGAAGTGACCGTGATAATAGATGTGGAAGTGGGAGTGCGCGTGACCGTGCGTGTGCCTGTTGGGGTGAAAGACAGAGATGGAGTAAAGGTAGCCGAACTGGTAAAGGTGGGAGTCAGCGTGAAGGTTGTCGAGGCAGTGAACGTGGCTGTCCGGGTCAGGCTGAGCGTGGCTGTCTTTGTGGCTGTCGCCGTGGAAGAGATGGTGGGAGTGGCTGTGCTGGTTGGTTGAGCGGTTGCTGAAGATGTGGCACTTGCTGGCAGCGTATTGGTGATGGTGGCAGTCTGGGTATTTGTTGGTGCGACACTTGGGGTCGCAGATGGTGTGATCGTACTTGTTACCGTGCTGGTGCTTGAAAGGGTAGCCGTCCAGGAGGTTGTGGCAGTCCTGGATGGACTTGCCGTCAGGCTGCGGGTGGAAGTAAGGGTGATCGTCCTAGATTGTGTGGAGGTCAACGTACTGGTGGTGGTTCTGGATTGAGTAGGTGTGTATGTGGTCGTGGTGGTCCTTGATTGAGTAGGTGTGTATGTGGTAGTTGTGGTCCTGGACTGGGTAGGAGTGGCAGTGATTGTAAGTGTCCTGGATGTAGTTGGGCTGAGAGTGAGAGTATTAGTCTGGGTGGTGGTCAGGCTAAGAGTGGGAGTCAGCGTGCCGGTCGTTGTGGGTGTCAGGGTCGCGGTTGTCGACGCCGAAGGCGTATACGTTGGGGTATTTTCCACCGGCTGAAAAGGGGTAAAGGTTGCCGGTCCGGGAAAAGGCGTAACTGTGGCTGGAACAAAAGTGCCTGTCATGGTAGGGAAGAATGGCAGGAATTGAACAAGCTCTGGCGGAAGCGCGCACGCTGCCAGCAGCAGGAGCCCTGCAATGAAGATCATCCAAAATCGTTTCTTCAAAAGATTATCAACCTTCATTTGAGTGCTTTGACCAGCACCTTCACAGCCTCAGGGAAGGGTAAATTCAAGCGTAAAATTCGCCTTCCACGTGCCTTCAGGGCTTCATAATCTCCAAGTGCCTGGGCTCGTTCCAATGTGCCAAAACTCATCCCCTGTCCAGGTATTTCCAAATCCTGTACCGGGTCGGCGGTAATTTGCAGGAACAAGCCGGAAGCCGGCCCACCCTTATGCAGTTGCCCGGTGGAATGCAAGAAACGCGGTCCGAACCCGACGGTCGTAGCACAGCCGGTCTTAGTCCGGACGGAAAAGCGTAATTCTTCCAGGGCAGCCTTCATTTCAGAATTGCGCGGCAGATATGCGTTAATGGCTACGTAATCGCCGTGACTGGTAGCAGCAATAAATGCAGCCAAATCATTTTCCAGTCCAATACCGGTCAGACGCATGGTCGAAAACGCCTTAATTCCATCTTTTTCCCATACGGGTTGACCTTCGTCGAAGTGTCCTGTTTGGTTATACGCAAGTATCTTGGCCTTTGTACGATCCTTTGCATCCTGCACATCCGGCTGGTCAAAGGCATTGACACCCAACATGGAACAGGCGATGGCAGTTGCCACCTCCCAGCGGTAAAATTCTGCCCCCAGGTCATAAGTATCCGCAAGATTGAAAACAAGCACCGGGTGACCGTTCGCCTGGAGTTCCTTCAAGGTCGTATCCAACTCCCCGTCCCGTCGCAAGTAAACAAATAACCGATCGGTTCCATAACTTTCGGGTCCAGCCACCTGTTCACCCTGGACTGGCAGAATACCTTTCCCCAATTTCCCGCTTGATTCAGCCACCAGCTGCTCCAACCAGGCGCCAAAGGGAGCAACCGATTCATCTGCCAGCAAGGTCAACTTGTTGCGACCCTCCACGGCGGCTTGCCCGAGGATCGCCCCCAGCACCAAGCCCGGGTTGCGAGAACCGTCGATATCAGCGGCGCATTGGCGCATCATTCCAGCCGCACTGCCGAGTAAGCGCTCAAGGTCAATCCCCATCAGGGCGGCCGGGACAAGGCCAAAGTGGGTCAGCACTGAATAACGACCACCGATAGTCGGATCCGCATGGAAAGTCTTTCGGAATCCACGGGCATTCGCCAATTCTTCCAGGCTGGTGCCTGGATCGGTTATTGCCACAAAATGGCTGCCATTGTGCCCGCTACGCTCCCAAAAATAGCTGAACATGGCGTTAATCTCAGCAGTTCCTCCGGATTTGGAGGAGATGATATACAGCGTCTTTTCAGGAGGGAATGCCTCATCAGATGCAAGAACCTGGGCTGGATCGGTAGAATCAAGAATGGCGAATGATCCCTCCCAAAGCAGCGACGAAGAAAAAACCAGAGAAAGCACTTCCGGCGCAAGGGAAGAGCCGCCCATACCGAGCAATAGAACGTAAGTAATCCCATCCGCGCGGATCTGCGAAACAAAGTGCATTATTTCCTGAAGAGCTGGAAGGGAACTATTCGGCAGGTCCAACCAGCCGAGTCGCTTCCTGGCTTCTTCCTGACCAGCCTTGTCAGCGGTCCAAAGAGTTGGGTCGTGGGACCATAACCGGGCAGGAACTGCCTCCGCGATCAGGCTGGCAACACGCCGTTTAACAGAGGCAGCCAGAGGTCCGAGTTCACTTACTGCAGCAGAACGTCGCTCATCGATTGTTTGGAGCATGGCAGCGAACGCGTCTGCAAATAATTTTACTCCCTCATCTTCAAGCTCTGCGGTCACCTTATCCATGGAAATTCCCAGTGCTTCCACCGCTTCGATGACATTTCGTGCCTCGTCGAGGCCTTCCATCAAAGTAGGTTTGACAACGCCATGATCCCGGAAAGCTTCAAGGGTCTGTGGCGGGACGGTGTTGACAGTAGCCGGCCCAATGAGGGCATCTACATAAAGCGTGTCCGGATAGGCAGGGTTTTTGGTGCTAGTGGAAGCCCACAGGGGCCGTTGGATTGTACAGCCAGCCGCCTGGAGGCGCGCAAACCTTTTTCCGCTCATAACCTGGCGAAATTCGTCATACGCCAGTTTGGTGTATGCGATGGCAGTCCTGCCACGCAAGGCCGAACCTTGCGGGAGGAGCCCGTCCACCTTCGTATCCATGCGGGAGACAAAGAAGGAAGCCACCGAGGCCACGTGGTTGACCGGCAAACCAGCCGTAAGGCGTGCCTCAAGACCGGTCAAGTAGGCATCCATGACTGCGCGATAGCGTTCTATGGAGAAAATCAGTGTCACATTAATATTAATCCCGGCTGCAATGGCATCCCGAATAGCCGGCAGACCTTCACGCGTCGCTGGAATTTTGACCATTAAATTCGGACGCGCCACCCACTCCCAGAGTTGTTTCGCCTGGGCCAAAGTCCCTGCGGTGTTATGCGCCAACATCGGGTTTACTTCCAGAGAGACGTAACCATCCGCCCCATCGGTCACACGGTAAAGTTCAGATAACAGGTCGCAAGCTGCACGAATATCTTCGATTGCAAGTTGCCAGAAAATTTGATCGGCATCCCAGCCCGACCAGGCAAGCGGGACTAATGCCGAGTCATAATCGCTGGTCTTGGCGATCGCATTGTGGAAGATGGATGGATTCGAAGTAACCCCCCAGATATCACCGCAATCGATCATTGCAGCCAAATCACTTTTTTCCCCCAGCTTGGACTTGGTCAGTAAGCGGCGCTGGATATTGTCGTACCAAATTGATTGTCCGAGCGCATGGAGTTCCTGAATTTTTGAAGTCATTATGGTTCCTCGTGGAATTATTTGGTCGGGTAAATACATGAGCAGGGATTATACCGATTTATCCTTCCAGTGTTCTTCCAGGTTTCGGACCTTCTCCACCCGGCGGGCATGCCGTTCCTGACCTGGGTCGTTACCAATGAAACGGGCAGCCAGAAAGGTTGCAACGATCTCTTTTACCAGATCGGGACCGACGACGCGGGTCCCGATGCATAACACGTTCATATCATCGTGCTCGACCCCCTGGTGCGCGGAATAGGTATCGTGACAAACACATGCAAATATGCCTTTTATTTTGTTGGCTGCAATACATGCCCCCACCCCAGAACCGCATAGCAAAATCCCGCGTTCAGCGTGCCCGGATTGGATGACTGAACCGAGTTTTTCAGCATAGTCGGGATAATCTACTGGTTCAGTGCTGTCGGTCCCCAGGAAAAGAACTTCATCTCCAGCCTGAACCACAGCCTCGAGGACAGCTTGCTTCAATAAAAAACCAGCATGGTCGCAGGCAACTGCAATCTTCATAATAGTCTCCAAATTATCGATCCGAGCGATCATCTGGCTGATAATGAGGTTTTTAATTGCCAACCCCTCATATCCCTGGCCCAAGAAAACACGCTAAGATTTTACCACCGGTGAAGAAATTCGATTTGCGATTCTTCAACAATTATGCCATAATATCATTATTACAAATCCAATTAAGGAGAAAAGGATGTGCGGATTAATTCTTGAAGGTCTGATGCTCATTTTTGGCCTGATCGGCTTGATCAGCGGAAAGCTGACCATCTCCAAGAAATTAAAAGTAAAGGGAACACCTGCCCGGATTGCTGGTTTCATCCTGATAATCCCCTTACCTGGAACCCTTTTAATGGGCTTTTTGCTTGGAATCCTACTAGGGAACTCGTTGCCACTCACAGATATCCAAAATATCGCCACGCTCGTAGAAATTGTTCTGGATTTGGGCTGTCTGGTTGGCGCCTACCTGTACGCCAATGCCAACAAAGTCATAGAAACGCCTGTCTCCTTTCCAACATCTCAACCTCCCGCTGTTCCTCCAATCCAATGAGGTGACCCATGGCTACTCCTAATCCCGCTCAACAAATCGCCAGTGACATCAGCAGCCTCCAATCAAAGGTAAGTGAGCTGCAAGGAAGTGTCCGCCTGGCAAAAGTGCGCGACACAATTGAAGATCTGCAGACCAGCCTCAACAACCTTGCCCAGCGGATCGCGACCTTGCGAACACGCGGCTACGTATTTGAGAAAGACATGGAAAACCAGGCACAGGCTTTTGTGGAATCATGGGCACTCCTGTACCCGAACCTGCAATCGCAAATCAATTTACAGTCAACAACGCTCGTCAATTCCCTGCGCCCCATCGAAATGCAAATGCCACAATTAGCCGCGGCTGCCAGCAATCCAGCCATGGCGCGCGGGTTACTTACCTCAATGCAGTCTGCCGTGAATATGCTCGACGACAAAGTATCAGCCACCGAAAACACGATCGCAGGAATGTACGACCAGTTTAATAACCAGGTCTACCAGTTCACTAAACATTTGAACGAAATTGAATTCCTGGTCGCACAACTTGCAGAAGCCACCTTTCAGCTCCTTCCTACGGAAGGCGGGATCGCAGCCATTAAAGCCGTCTGGTGTAAAACTGGTAAGGAACAGAAGGACGACCCTGAGGGGATCCTTTATCTGACCGACCAGCGCCTGCTGTTCGAGCAGAAAGAAGAGATCGTAACCAAGAAGGTGCTGTTCGTTGCCACCGAAAAACAGAAAGTACAGAAATTACAACTTGAATGCCCGATCGCAATGGTTGACAAAGTAGACTTATCCAAGCAGGGGCTGATGAAAAATGAGGACCACATCGAGATCCGTTTCGCCAGTGGCGCGCCGGTGGAAGTGGTACACTTCCATATCTGGCAGGACAATGCCATCTGGCAGCAACTCATCAACCGTGCCAAGAGCAAGGATTTCGACAAGAGCCGCGCTGTGGCGATTGATCAAGCCGCAGTGGACAAGGTCAAGGCCGCACCGAGCCAGTGCCCGAGCTGCGGTGGGAATATCAGCCAGGTTGTGATGCGAGGGATGGACAGCATTACTTGTGAATATTGCGGGTTTGTGATCCGCCTTTAATGTGAATTATCTACGCAAAAGGCGGCAGGTGATGACCTGCCGCCTTTTTTGTGAAAAAATCCAAAACGATTACAAATAAGCCTCTTTCAATTCAGAAACAGGCAGGACGATTTGTCCCTCCTTTTGATCACCAACCCATATTACATCTCCTGGGTGATTGGATGCCAGGTAAGCAGTGTAGGCTGCCACCATCGCATCCAATTCTTCTGATGAGTAAATGAGATCCATCGGTAGAACACCCTTCGATAAGCGGTGCCGGGTAATTTCTTCAAAAAACTCCATCGGGTCTTTGATCCCCATATCATGCTCGTAGAGTACAAGTTGCCGTTGCAAGCGCCCTTCCAGGGTGGGCTTGGGAAGAGGGATTTGGCCCAGCAGGGCACAATACGAGGCGTGTGGGTGCGCTTCCAGCCACTGGTGACTGGTATCCTCGGAAGGGTAAGGTTTAAACCCCAACCCATCCAATTGGCGGTAGAAATCGAAACCCGCCTGCATCCAGGCCGCACAGGTCTCAGGCCGGGAGGGCGTCGGTGATATCGAGATGCCGCGCCCCCGTAACTCATACTCCACCATCCGGATATCGACCCCGCGCAAGTGACCCGGCGTCAGGCTTTGTTCTTCCATTTTCTTTCGAACCAGGCCTTTATTTGGACAACGCGGCGCATTGATTGCCACAACTGTTGCCTGCTGACCTCCCAAGAACGCGAGCACATCTTCCATCTCGCAGGAAGCCAATGCCAGTAATTGGCAATCTTCATCAAGAGCCGCGTATGTAAATGGGTGACGCCCACCGGATGGATCAATGCCAATGAAAGTTGCTTTTGAGAATAGCATAGGATACTGGTAGCCTGGGTTATGGTAAACTGATTATCCATAGTTTAGAACAAAAAAGGATTTAACGCAACATGGATAAGATACTAATTCAGAACCTGCGCGTCCAGGGCATTCTTGGCGTGAACGATAAGGAGCGAACCACCCTTCGTGAAATCCTCGTCAATATCATCCTCTTTACAGATACGCAACCTGCTGCCCACTCTGACGATATCGCCGACTGCGTCGATTATTCAAAAATTGCAAAAGACACCCGCGCTCTGATCGAGGTCGCGCAGCGCTTCACTGTGGAAGCGCTCGCGGAAGATATAGCCAATTTATGTCTCAACAAACCGGGGGTTCAACAGGTAACGGTACGGGTTGAGAAGCCTGGTGCCGTAACAGGTGTAGAATCCGTCGGAGTGGAGATCGAACGAAGTAACTAAACCTGCAGCGGTGTAGCCCCCCTGCTGATATTATCGAGGAATTCCTGCCTGGTAGCCAGGTTTGCCCGAAATGCCCCGTGCATGGCTGAAGTGGTCAGGCGGGCATTGTGTTTCTGAACACCGCGCATGCTCATACAAAGGTGCAGTGCTTCAACCACCACCGCCACTCCCTGCGGATGGAGCAGGTCCCGGATGAAATCCGCGATCTGACGGGTCATCCGCTCCTGTACTTGCAGGCGGTGAGCATAAACGTCCACTATGCGGGGAATTTTGGAAAGCCCCAATACTTTGCCATCCGGGATATATGCCACATGCACGCGCCCCATGAATGGTAACATATGGTGTTCGCACAGACTGTAAAATTCAATATCGCGCACCAAAACCATCTCATCATACTTGACATCAAATAAAGCATCGTTCACCACCGTCACCGGGTCCACCTGGTATCCAGACAGTAATTCTGCATACATGCGGGCAATCCGTTCAGGGGTGCGCTTCAGTCCATCCCGGGTGGGATCTTCACCAACGGCCTGCAGAATCCGTTGCACAGCCGACTGTACTTCGGCCATATCAATCTTGCTTTTGGCAGTCACTTCATCAGCGGTGTTATCGTCAAAATCAATAATTCCCATGGGTCACCTACAAGAAAACTGGCCCCGAAATCCTTCAGGGCCAGTCGCAAAGGGCCGTGAAGATTAACCTACTCTTGGTTCGATCAGTCCGTAAGTCCCATCGCGGCGATGATACAGTACATTGATGGAGTTCGTCTCTATATTGAAAAAGATAAAGAAATTATCGTGGCCCAACAGTTTCATCTGTTCCAGCGCTTCAGCTTCGTTCATTGGGATCAGGTCAAAGGTCTTATGCCTGGAGACGACCTGAACTTCCTCCTCGACGGTTGTTTCTGTGGGAACCGAGACAACCTCTGCGGCAGACCGGCCATCCCCGCGACCGTGAAAATGCTTGCCTTTAAACCGATCCAATTGCCGTTGCATCTTGTCTATGGCGGTATCAAAGGCCGCGAGCATATCATCGCTACGTTCTTCAACGCGCAATAAAGCTTTGTGCCCGCGCACAGTGATCTGGGCCACATTCCGGTCCTTGGCGCTGCGTGCCGATTTGAAATAATCCAGGTCCACTTTGACAAGGTCGATCTCATTCAGGTAGCGGTCCAGCTTGGAGGCTTTCTTGGTAATATAGTCTTTCAGGTTGTCCGCAATTTCCAGGTTCCGTGCATATACTTCAACTTCGACTGCCATAGGTTCCTCCTGTGAGATTGGAATTGGGTTGCTTAAATCTTGTTCGGACCGTGATAAGGCAAAGCGCGGGCTATTGTCAGTGCATATATTGACCTCGCGCCTGCATCCAATAAAGCGCTGGCGCAAGCTGAAAGCGTGGCTCCTGTGGTGGCAACATCATCAATGAGTAGTACGGTTGTCCCAGAAACCTTTGCAGCCTCAGCATGAAAAGCGCCTCGGACATTTTCCCTGCGTTCTTGAAATGTCAGTCCCACCTGAGACCTGGTCTCACGTGCACGAACCAGCGCCCGGGGTATATACCGCCAGTGATTGAGCGCTGCCAGAGGCAGCGCCAATAATCCGACTTGATTATAGCCGCGTTCCTTCATCCGTTCTTTCCCCAAAGGAACCGGGACAACCATGTCAACATCCCAGCCCAACTTGCCAACAAACTCCGCAAAGTGTTGTGCCAGAGCGTCACCCAGGGCCATATTCCGGTAATACTTAAGTTTATGTAATGCGTGGCGGATAGGGCCTTCAAAAACCAGCCAAGAGCGCATCATTTCATATGGGGGAATGGACTCTTTACAGTTACTGCATTGACCCGGGTGGGAAAGTGGCACTCCACACGTCTGGCACACAGGTTCCGGGATAATCTGAACCTTTTGCCGGCAATCTGGACACCAGCGGAATCCAGTTCGTCCGCATCCCCCACAAACTGGTGGAAAAAGCCAATCCAGACTAGCCCATGCCCACTGGTTTAGTCTATAAGTCGAAGACACTCCAGGTCAGCCACCTTACACGAAGTACTTCAACGATCCGTAAAGCCGAAGGCCAGCTGGGGTTAGCAACACAATCATTAACGCCGGAAAGATAAAAAGGCCCATTGGAAATATCATTTTGATTGGGGCTTTATGGGCTTCTTCTTCAGCATGCTGGCGGCGCTTGATCCGCATCTGATCAGATTGAATCCGTAAAACTTTCGCCATGCTGACACCCAGCATTTCAGACTGTATCACTGCAGCCACAAAACTAGTCATCTCAGGTAAACCGAGCCGTTCTGACATATCTCTTAATGCATCGCGGCGCAATTTACCCAATTGGATTTCTCGAATTACCCGGCCAAATGCCATGGATAACTCGTTGTCCCATTTTTCATTCACCTTCGACATGGCCGCGTCAAACCCCAGGCCTGCTTCCACGCAAATCGTCAATAAATCAAGAGCATCCGGCATTGCCTTGCGCACCCCTTTTTGCCGGCTATTTACTTTGCTCCGAATCCAGAGGTCTGGAAAGAAATAACCCAAAACTGTAAAAACCAAAACAATCAATAGCTTAATCGGAAGGGTAAATGTATGTGAGAAAAGAGAGATCAGGAATATCAGGCCACCAAACAGACCGGCTGCCACAAAATGCAATACCATGAAAGTGGAAGCATCCATCCGGCCGGGATTCCCGGCCATTTCCAACCGTATGCGCGTCTGCTCCACCACGTGTTGAGGAGTGAAGCGGGACGATACTTCACCCAACCGGCGCATGATTGGCAGCATGACGCGTTCAGAAAAAGGTTGTGAAAGCTCAATTTCCTCAAGCGTTACAGTTTCACCACGCTGGCTGTATTCAGCCAGGCGTTCGGCCAAAGGATCATCTATTTGAGATTTCGATTTTCGGATGCCAGCCATAACCAGCACAATGGCACCGGTGATCACACCAACAATAACCACGATGATAATGATCGTCGTAAGCATATTACACCTCTACATTGGCGATACGAGTCATTATGAAATATCCGAAAACAATTAACAATCCTGCCGCTCCCAAGGCAATGCCACCACAAAGGGCATTCGCCTTATTAAAGAATTCCATTACATAACTGCGGTTCAAAAACCACAGAATGCAAAGCAGGATGAGTGGCATTAATGCAAGCGCTCTTCCGGAATAAATTGCCTGGGCGGTTAGAGCACGAATATCGCCCTTGATCCGGATGCGTTCACGGATCGTGTAAGAAATAACATCCATGATTTCAGCCAGATTACCGCCAACCTCGCGCTGCACGTTGATGGCAGTAACAAGAAAATCAAGGTCCTGGCTCGGGATGCGCCTGAGCAGGTTGGCAAGGGCTTTCTCCATGGGAATACCCAGTTGCATTTCTTGCACAACCCGCCTAAATTCATCGCAAATGGGAGCTGGTAATTCCTTACTCACGGCTTCCATGGCCTGCAATGTTGAAAAACCCGCCCGAAGACCATTTACCATCAGGTTTAGCATATCAGGTAATTGGTCATTAAAATGCGTCAGGCGTTTGGTTTGCTGGTTTTTCACATACATCCGAGGCAGTAATGCGCCAATTCCTCCTCCTATGGCTGCTGAAAGAAGGAGCCTTCCACCAAGCAAAAACGCGATCAATGCGCCGCCGATAACAGCGATAACATACAGGGCCATATACTCGCCCGGTTTGAATTTCAAATCGGCACGCGCCAACTCCCGGGAAATACGATCACCGAATGACGATTTCTCGACGCGTTTATTCACCCAATCAGTTAGTGCACCTTTGGTGTCGGCGGTGGGTGAGTCTGCCTTTTTATCTTCTTCAAGATATTTATTCAGGCGATCATCCATCGATGACTTATCACCAGTTGCTGAAACAATAATTCCAACAACCAGTAACACAAGAGCAATTACACCGCCGCCAATCAGTAAAAAGGTAGTCATTTATCACCTATCCAAAACCTTCCCGACTCCGCTCACTAATATCTCTGCCTGTTGCCAACGCCAAAGATTGAAGGCGGCAAATGAATACCAGCAGCCTCAATCTTATCCATAAATTTCGGACGCAGACCGGTCGGCCGCATATGACCGAGAACTTTTCCATTTTCCAGGCCAGTCTGCTCGAATACAAATAAATCTGTCGTGGTAATGACATCACCTTCCATGCCACTGACTTCAGTAATATTCACCACTTTGCGCGACCCATCACGCATGCGTTCTTCGTGGACTACCAGATCAATTGCTGAAGAAACCTGTTCACGGATGGCCCGTATTGGCAATTCCATCCCCGCCATCATTGTCATTGTTTCAAGACGTGACAGAGTGTCGCGCGGGGAGTTCGAGTGCAAAGTGGTCATGGAGCCATCATGACCCGTGTTCATGGCTTGTAACATATCCAGCGCCGCATCATCACGGATTTCACCGACGATGATCCGGTCCGGGCGCATACGAAGAGCGTTAACCACCAGATTACGAATGGTAATTTCACCTCGACCTTCAATATTCGGCGGGCGGGACTCCAGGGTGACAACATGCTCCTGGCGAAGCTGAAGCTCGGCCGCATTTTCAATGGTAAGGATGCGTTCATCGCTCGGTATAAAGCCGGAAAGTACATTTAGCAAGGTGGTCTTGCCAGAGCCTGTACCACCGGATATAACAATATTTAATCGCGACTCAACACAGGCTTTAAGAAATTGCAGTGATTCTGGAGTAAGTGTACCAAACTGAACCATCTGCTCAATCGTAATAGGTACTTTTGAGAATTTTCGGATGGTCAATACCGGGCCGACCAGAGAAATGGGCGGGATAACAGCATTTACGCGCGAGCCATCCGCTAACCGTGCATCCACATACGGGCTGGATTCATCAATGCGCCGTCCCAATGGAGCAACGATGCGGTCAATAATACGCATCACATGGTCATTGCTTTCGAAAGTGACCGGCACACGATGAATTTTACCCTTGCGCTCGATATAGATATTCTTGGCCCCATTCACCATCACTTCCGTGATGGTCTCATCTTCGAGAAGAGTTTGCAGGGGACCAAGTCCCAAGATCTCGGCTGTGATCTGCTCGAAAAGGCGGGCGCGCTCGGGCCTGGAAAGAACTATATTTTCCTCGCCTAGTATTTGCTCAAACAAACCTTGTATCGTCTTGCGAACATCCTCTGTCCTGGTAATATCCATGGACGGGTCAAGTTCGGCCAAAAGCCGATTCTGGACACGGGTTTTCAGGTCAAAGTATGTTCCAGCCTGGGGTGTTGTACTGGGAGCGCTCACCCTGCGAGCCTGTAAAGATGAAAGCCGGGATGCATCGCCGCCAGCTGCCTGAGGAGTACCGGCTGATTGTTCGGGAGGTTTCCCCTGTCCTTGTTCAATCCGTTTTAGTAAAGACATCACTGCCTCCAAATCACCTATTAACGCTTAGCCGTCTGCTCGGACCCTTCCATTTCCCGTTTGACCAGTCTGGCTCGTAATGCTTCAGCCAATGTATATATTCCTCGAGCTGCTGGTTGGGTCTTATTATCGAGCATAAACGGAACGCCTCGGTTGGCTGCCGGGATGACAGTCCGTTCATCCAGCGGAATCACAGCCAGAACCTCTTGTTTTAGATTCTCTCCAATTTTCTCTGGAGAAATCGCAATCCGTTTGTCATACTTGTTCATCACAAAGGCTATTTTTTCTGCCGAGATGTTCAAAGTCAGCAGAAGGTCGAGAAACAAACGATCATTCTTTATCGAAGGGATATCCTGGGTGGCCACTAAAACAATGGAGTCAGCAATATCCAAGACCGATAGGGTTATATCTGTGAGATACGCACTGCTATCCACAATTATGTAGGCATATAATTGCCGCAAATAACGCAGCAATTTCGTAAATTGATCTGCGTTTATCTTTTCAGCATTTTCAGGGCGGGAAGGCGACGCTAAAACATGCACTCCTGAGGCAGCATTCTTGATCATGACATTATCAACAATTTCAGGATCGAGTTCATCAACACGTGGTGCAAGATCCAGGATCGTATTTTTCCCCTGTTCATTCAGAAAAATGGCCACATCGCCAAACTGAAGGTTCGCATCCACGATAACAACACTGGTCTCTTCATTATGAAGCGCAACAGCCAGGTTCACTGCAATGGTAGTGCAGCCTGTCCCACCTTTGGGACTATAGATCTGGATGATTTTCCCCTGGGTCATTACACTTTTCGTCATGGACTGGCTCGTGCCACCCTGGGTTGCAATATATACCTGGCTGGATTTGGAGCGTTCTTCACGCGCCATCTTGCCAGCCCGACGAATGGCTGCCACGAGTTCATCCGGCATTGGCGGTTTCGTAAGAAAATCACGCGCGCCGACCAGCATTGCCCGGCGCATATAGTTCTGATCTCCCTGAACGGAAAGGATTACCACCTGAACGGATGGCATTTTCTGCCGGATCTGTTCCGTAGCAGCAATACCATCCATATCAGGCATATTAATATCCATCAGAACTACATCAGGATTTGTCTCCTGAGTTAGTTGGATCGCCTCCCGTCCAGTCCGCGCGGCAGCAACCACTTCAATATCCGCTTCGAACTGCAATAATTTGCGCACATTTTCGCGTGTTTCAGCAACATCATCCACGATGACAACGCGAATCTTTTCACCATCCGCCATTAACAATCTCCATATACCGATTCGGAAATATTAACTCTCCTTAAGTAAAACGTCCTGCAAGCTCCGTATTTTAAGCTCGGTTTTGGCTCAAACCTGCAGGACGTTGCATAACATCGCTAAGAATCTCTATGGGGTGGTCGTTTTGTCATTCGGTAGAGTGGGGTCCAGGAGCGTATCAAGACGTGGCTGTACCGCGTATTGCAGCTTTGCTGGAACGGGGATATCATACTGGGTCAGAAGGTATTCCAGCGTGGCGGAATCCGGTTTCACAGCCGGCCCCGTATTGTTGGGGTTGCGCAGCGTCAGGGTGATCTTCGCGCCGCTGTAAACCAGGTAAACCAGCGTATTGGCATCATCCGGCGAAACCATCAAGGTAATAATATCCGGGCGCGTGATAACAACGGGTGCGGTTGTTTGCCCGGCAGGTGTGGGGGTTGCAGTCGCCACTGCAGCAGATGTAGACGGGGACAATTGATCAGAAGCAACTTCCCCGGGGAGCGGGAAGGAACCCACATGCAGCACCTGGATATTTTGCATGATCATCTGGGTAACCAGGCGAGGGCGCTGCTCTTCAGACGGGACCAGGTAGAGAGGCTGATTCAATGTTTGATCTAATGTCGCGTTCCCTGCTCTTGATCCAACAGAACTTATCTGAGCAACAAGTTGATCAGGCCCTGGGGCTGTGATTCCAGCAGATAAGTTGGGCAGGATGCTCTGGTTTGTGGGGTCAACATCCACAAGGAGCATTGTCACGATGACATCCACATAATCGCCATCGCGGATCCCATATGCCACTGAGGAAAGGCGGGTGATGGGAATTGCCACGGCGGTCAAACCCTGTGGAATGAACGGAGCCCATGTGGAGCCAGGCAGATTGACATTACCGGCTGTCGCTGACACCATCGAATCCATGATCGGTACACCCTGGGCAATCAAATATTTGGCGTACATGTTGGCGACATCGGCTTTGTTTGTAAAAAGACCCTGAACGAGTGCAGTATCAGGGATTTGAATGGAGCTCAACATTGCCTCAGTGATAAGAGTGCCAGGGGTGATATTCTGGCCAGCCGTAACGATATCAACGAGCGTCGTTTGCGGTACAACTGGTGTTGCAACAGGCTGATTTGTAGCTGGAGTACGGTGCATCCACAAATATCCAGCTCCGGCAGCCACAGCGATGATAACAATCAGCGCCAAATAAATGAATATACGTCCTCGCTTCATGGGTATCTCCTTCCATCCTTAGTTTGTAATATCATTATACAGTAAAATTGCGTTAATGAATAAAGCACCTACACATTTGTGAAGTAGTTAATTTGGTTTGTCTTCCTCTGTCTGCAAACCGCGTGCCACATCATCCAGCGTGCCCCCTTCCTTTCGCATCCCAGGTGCAGGGGTGCCACAATATGGGCAAATATTCCAGGGGAGTTCCATCAATTTCCCGCAGGAGTGACATGGTTTGCGCAGTTTCGTTTGGCAGGATGGGCATACCACCCAATTTTCTTTGATGCGCCGTTCGCAACCAGGACACACAGACTGGTCCTCAATCGCCTGTAAAAGAGCTTCCTCCTCCAGAGTCTGCTGGTACTCTTCCTCCAGGGTGCGGGAAGGTCGTAGGACAAGGTAAACCAGCACACCAGGCAGGGTTAATATAGTCACTAACGCGGCTGCCAGGAAATGCACCAGCCGGTCACGGTGGCGGGCGCGAATGTCACGGTAGGTCCAGACTACCAGCGCCACCCACAGGGCTACCAGGAAAGCTCCAGCAAAACCAATCAATACAAGGGTAAAGCCGCTTAAGAATGTGGGATCAAAAATCATTATTGCTCCTGGATAACACCGTACATGGGAATCGCCACAATCCCTGGCGGTGAGTGTGTCGCAGTTGAGGTTTCAATGAAGATAGTTACAATTCCCTCGCTTACTCTTTCCTCCTTGTTTTCCAAAAATAATTATACACTTAAATCCGATTCTTGAAATGCAGATTTATTGGTAAACCAGCATGGTATTTTCTATACCCTGCTTCCCAGTTCGAACGAAACGAAAACCCGGTTCATTTATAATAAACCGGGTCTTATACTTATGTTCTAAACTGGTGAAAAGTGAAGCTTTACATCCCCTGATCCTTGTCTTTCGCTCCGTAACCTGGACCTGATTTGAAGAAATCATAATTGGATTGGATATCATCACGCAGGTTGACAACTTCCCCGGCGCTCAACTGCTTGACCGAATTCAGAACCACCGGAACACTACTGTGGTTGGTGCCCTCATAGTGACCAGATAATCCAAGCTTGCTGATATATTCGCCTCCCTTTGCAGAATATGCAGCGGGGACTTCATCCTCCGGGAAAATGGCGGCAAAAGGACATTCCGGGATGCACGCACCGCAATCAATACAGGTGTCCGGGTCAATGTACATCCACGGATATTTTTCCACCGGCACACCGGGCACGATGCATTCCACCGGGCATACATCAATGCAGCCGCGGTCACGCAGGCACAGGCTGGTAATAATATGCGTCATTTTGTTCCTCCTTCTGGAAAATTAAGGTAAAGATAGACTTATTATATCTGTCCTTAATAAAAATAGCAATAAAAAACGGAACGGACGACAGGGCTTTCAAAAAGTATGAAAGTCAGGTTGTCCCCACCCTTTGCACCCCCGCCACATGGCGCCTAAACAATCGATTGTGGCTTGTAGCCGCATCGATTGGAAGAGGATCTTGGGGTGCAGGCGGGTGACAAGCCACCCGCCTACACCCCAAACCCCTACTTTGTGAAAAGTGTGGACGGACGAACAGATATCACCCAAAACAGTCATTTTTTGATATGATATAGACAATCATGAGCATGATCATTTTCTGGGCTGAGTTATTCGGAAAATTTCATACCTCAATAACTATGAAACTATCCGATAGTTTTGGAATTATATGAGCAATGGGACTAATTTCTTAAAGCGTTCGCCTCTAATTACACTCGGCTTGATTTTTCTTACACTGGTTATTCTCATCAACGCAATTCCAGCAGGGGAAAAAATCGGGGAACGGGGAACGCCTACCGATTCGTTTCAAAATGGGAACGGTACTATCACAGCCAGCTTTGCGCCAACTCTGGCCAGTATTATCTCTCAGACACCTGCATCGCTCGTTGCAACCACCCAATCACCAACATTTGATCTGCCAACCCAGGTTGCTTCCGTATCTTCAAGTAATGCGTGCGCCACGGCCTGGGGAATCACGCCACCCACAACGATCCCGGATTGGTTGGGAACACCCTCCGATGCGGGTGATCTACAAACAGAAGTCAAGTATTATCTGCTGGCTGGTCACTTAATTTCAAGTGGATCGATTAATGCAAGCGATTGTATTGATGGAGGCCTTACCCAAAACGGAGCTGCCAATACCTGCGGTATGGAGAAGGCTTATCCACAAGTCATACTATGGCAAAATCAATTTGATCAGGAAATATTTGCGGCAGCACAGGAAAACCAAATTCCTGCAGAAGTCTTAAAAAGGCTCTTCGCTCAGGAAACACAATTTTGGCCACCGGATTATTATGCCCCACCGGCATATGGAATAGGAAATGTAACCAGCCGGGGTATTGAACCTCTCTTCATTTGGTACGATGATATTTATCAAAATACTTGCCAGGAAGTTTATTCACAATCTTGTACGCAGTCATATCTGGCGCTTCCCATCCACGACCGGCAAATCTTAAGAGGCTTTTTTATAAGTCGGTATATTGATGCGTACTGTGATACCTGCCTCAACAGCATCGATTTGGAGAAAACAAAGCGAAGCATTGATTATTTCGCCAAACTTATCGTAGCCAATTGTTATCAAGTGGATCAAATTCTCCAGAATCATAGTTTTTCCACAAATACGCTCTCCTATGAAGATGCTTGGCGCCTGACGCTGGCAAACTATACCGTTGGCCCTACCTGTCTGGATAATGGTCTGGAACAGATGGATGTGTCAAAAGGCTTTTCATGGGATGGTTTCAATGACAAACTTGGACCAAATTGCAGCACGGATATCTATCTTGGCGCTATAATGCATTAATAAATCAGGAGGCAGATTCATATGGAAATAATGAAAGTGATCGTGTTCGAAATTCTCCCGATGGTCGGAAAGAATATTGCTGATCTGCTCAAGTCAATCCCGCTTGTTGATTTGATAGAGCATGATGTTAACAATACCGAAGAGGCTATCGAATTAATTCTATCTCATCATCCAGATGTCGTTATCTTGGGTAACGATTTCCCCGGGATTGATGGCTACTACTTTACAAAAATGATTCGTAAAGAAGCTGCCCCAACCCAGGTTATTATGATTGCCGAGATGGTGAGCGCAGAATCTGTCCGACAGGCTATGCGGGCAGGAGCATGCGATTTTATTAGCTACAAGACCCTGACGGTCGAAGAACTATCATTGGCGCTTGAAAATGCAGCGCAATTGGTAGCGGAGGAAAAAGAAATACGGGTTTCAGCTAAAGAACAAAAAGAACCCGTTGCCCAACTACAAGCAAAAACCCGTACGAAAAAGCCTACTAAAATAATCTCCCTTTACAGTCCCAAGGGAGGTTCTGGGGTCAGTACAATAACGACTAACCTTGCCTGGTCATTATCCTCGAACGGGCTTAAGGTGCTAATCGTGGATGGTGATTTTCTTTTTGGCGACATAGGAGTATTACTTAACCAACAGAGCAACCATTCCATATCGGATTTGGTTAGGTTTGAAGGAAATCTCGACGAAGATGTTATCAAGGAAGTGATCAACCATGGGGATGTTGATCTCCTTGCAGCTCCCTCAAATGTTGAAAAATCAGTTGAAATTAATGGCCCCATCTTTGAGAAAATAGTTAAGGAGTTATCTCAACTCGATTATGATTTCTTGCTAATAAATTCGGCTTCACATCTTTCGGACTCAACCATTGTTGCTTTGGAGATGGCAGACACTCTCATCCTGGTTGGAACTCAGGAAATTTCGTCTCTGAGAGCGAATGGCTTGTTCTTGGATCTGACCAGGACCCTTTCCATCTCACGAGATAATCTTATGCTGGTTATCAACCGTTTTGATAAAGGGTCAATCCTAACCCCGGGTAAATTTAATGAATATCTAAAAATAGCAGTTTCTCATACCATTCCTCAAGATTACGGGACCGTCCTGCTGGCAAACAATTTGGGCGTCCCCTTCGTCAAGGACCATAAGGGTTTACCGATTACGCTTGCAATCGAATCTTTAGCAGATATGCTGATAACCGAGAAGAGCCAGAAAAAAGCATCTGGAGTTTCTCAAGTAATTAAATCTGTCGCTTCCATTTTCAAAACGAAAAAAACTAAGTGATCAGGATCCAGCTAACAGTCACCGGATCAAAGTTAATTGATTCTTAAAAGAGCAGCTATGGGAAAAAGAAAAGAAGCAAAAACACGCAAACAAGGTAAGAAACAGCCCTTCAATGGCTTTAATCAAATGTTCCATAATCTTAAAAATAAGTTCCAAAAAATAAAGGCTGATTATCAAGAATGGCGCTCACTGCCAAGAATCATATTGGGTAAAAAGGGACAAGCACAAGCAGAGATTCCCGGTTTACAAAACGCTTTGACCCTTTATCGAGCCTATGCGACCACTTGTGGTCACATCGCATTCAATACCGATAGGAATATTCGCGCATCGTATTATTGGCTAATCAATGAGTTTAATGAATTGGAGTCATTTGAGGCAGAATATTATTTACCATTATGCTCCCTGAAAACCCTGCGTTCGCTCAATGAAAGATGGGATGGCATAATTTCCCGGCAAATAGAATTTTCCCAGTTAATTGAGCAAGCACCTGTCGCTCTTGAATTTTATAACAAGATGGCCACTACGAAAGACCAGCAGCGACGAAAAAGGAAAGAAGGTGCGGAGATAAACCAAAGATTGTCAAAAGCATATCAATCTCATAAGAACGCTATGGAATATATCGAAAAATATGATCAGGAAAATAGCATCAGTGCTTTTGGTGCATCTGTACTGAGTCTTGATAAAGCCAGAGAATATTGGTCGGAAAAAATGGAAGAGGTTCAAAAACTGGCAAATTCCAGCAATGAACCCAACCGAACCATTACTGAAATCGAGAACCTGGTAAAGGTTATTTATGATGCACCAGGCCTGGCCAAATGGGTAAATGACATTGAAAAACGTTTTAATCGTCTTTCTTATGATCATGAGTTATTGGTAAACTCGTATGGTAAAGCCGTGATCCAAAAGGAAATCCTGGACGAATTTACATCGGTAATAAACAATATCATTCCGAAACTGTGGCAACGGGGTCAAAAAGATCAATTAACCCAATACTTGGGGGATGTGGAAAACTTTCTGACAATATATGAGCCTGAAGTGGAGAAGGAAATCGCCTACGAAGAGAGGCACAGTATAAAGAGAGAGAATACGGTTTCAGAGCAGGAGCAGCATCTAACCCGACTGATGGAATTAACAAAAATATTCATTACGGCAATGGATATTCGCGACCCCTTGATGAACACCCATTCAATGACTGTTGCCCGTCTTGCTGTCGCAACCGGTAAAGTAATGAACTGGAGTCCGGAAGAGATCCAGTATCTGGAAATAGCTGCTATGCTTCATGATATTGGAAAAATCTGGATTCCAGAATCAATCCTGACAAAAAAGGGAAAATTAAGCAGCGAGGATATCGGCAAGCTGCGCATGCATCCAATTTACGGAGCACAAATCTTACAATCCTCAGGGTTGTTTGAGCAAATAACTCCCTGGATCTATCATCATCAGGAGTTATGGAATGGGACCGGCTATCCAGATGGTTTGAAAGAAGAAGAAATACCGATCCAATCGAGAATCATTTCGATTTGCGAATCATTTGATGCCATGCTGGCTGGAAACGCCAACAAATTAAAACTAACCATCGAGCAGGCACTGGATAGAGTAAAGTATGAAGCAGGTACGCTCTTTGATCCTGTGATTGTCGAGGCATTTGTAAAGGCTGTCGAAACCCAGGAGATGAACTATCTATTGAAATATGTTGCCAAGTGAGCCAAAAGAAAAAGATCGAGTTTCGTTAAGTTGCGTCCTTTGATTACACCAACTTGCACGAAACTCGTTCTTTATTTAATGTTAACCAAGGTGGACCAGGCTTACCAGGAAAGCCCATCACTCCGGCGGTTTACTTTACTGAGTATCGGCGGGAAACCTCGCCCCAATTCACTACATTCCACCAATTGCCGACATATTCAGCACGGCGGTTTTGATACTTCAAGTAATAGGCGTGCTCCCATACATCCAGCCCCAAAATCGGGGTTAATCCATCTGATATTGGATTATCCTGGTTGGCAGTCGAAATAACTACCAATCCGCTGCCCTTCTTTACCAGCCAGGCCCATCCAGAGCCGAAACGGCCCATGGCAGCCTTCTCGAACTCAGCCTTGAAATTTGCGAAGCTTCCGAATGAATTGGAAATAACATTGGCAAGGTCGCCTTGCGGTTCACCGCCTGCCTTGGGAGCCATCACCTGCCAGAACAAATCGTGATTCCAGGTTCCGCCCCCGTGATTACGAACAGCACTGCGGATATCTTCAGGAACTGCGTTCAAGTCCATGAGCAGGCCTTCGAGTGACTTACCCGCCAATTCAGGATGCTTTTCCAGCGCCGCGTTCAGATTGGTGACATAAGCTGCATGATGTTTGTCGTGGTGAATCTGCATCGTCAGAGTATCAATAAAAGGCTCTAAAGCCTCATAGGCGTATGGGAGGGGATTAAGTTGGATTGACATAGGGTTTTCTCCTTGTTTCAAGCAGATTATACAAGATAAATATTATCTATATTATACTATTAACTTGTTCAAAGTCAAGTTTAAGGCAGTTTTTCTAACAAATCGCTAACATGAACTGTGTAAGCGGTATACTACGGGGGTAATGTCCACATCCATCGCTCCCCGCCGTTCCACACTTACCCTTGGCCTTCTAGCCGGTATATCGGCTGCCTCCACCGCAGCCATTTTTATCCGTTTCGCCCAAAACGAAGGCGCGCCCTCCATTGTGATCGCTGCCGCCCGGTTGACAATTGCCAGCTTGATCCTGGCGCCTTTGGCGTTAACCCGTTATCGTTCTGACCTGGGCCGGTTAAATCAGAGGGAATGGATTCTGGCCTTGCTCTCGGGTCTTTTCCTGGCTTTACACTTTGCCACCTGGATCACCTCGCTCGAATACACTACCGTTGCCAGTTCAGTCGTTCTGGTGACCACCACTCCGCTTTGGGTGGCACTGTTCGCCCCGCTTGTGCTGCGTGAACGGGTTGGGACGGCAGCCTTGGTCGGATTGTTCCTGGCGTTGGCCGGGGGAATCATTGTCGGGTTGAGTGACACCTGTTCGCTGCAGACAGGATCGTTAACCTGCCCGCCGCTGCGCACCTTCATCGGCGGGACGGCTTTTTTAGGCGATTTGCTGGCTCTCTTTGGAGCCTGGATGGCCGCTGGTTATATGCTGGTGGGACGCAAGCTGCGGGCAAAAATGGAACTCATCCCGTACATTTTTATCGTTTATGGGATGGCCGCACTTGTATTGATGGTCGTCATGCTGGGATTGGGAAAAAGCCCCCTTCAGCTGCCTCCGATGGCATATCTATGGTTCCTCTTGCTGGCTTTGGTCCCGCAGTTATTCGGACATTCGATTTTCAATTGGGCTCTGAAGTACCTGCCCGCTTCCTTCGTATCAGTGACTTTGCTTGGGGAGCCGGTCGGCTCAACAATATTAGCCTATCTCATTTTCCAGGAGACGCCAGGCTGGGTAAAGATCGGCGGCGCTGTATTGATCCTGGCGGGGATCTGGCTGGCAGCAAGGATAGAGAAATAGACTTCTCTTTCGAATCGGGTAGAGAAATAAGCCAAATAGGAGGCTAACTTGGAAGAGAAAAAACTGTACCACTTTGGCGCATGGTCTGCCTTTGGCATGGCTCTCATGCTCATCACCAACGGCGTGACCACCTTCGTGCCGACTTACTGGTTGTACTATGCTTCGCGCATTGGCATTGTGCTGGCTGGGTTCGGTGTTCTACCGGCAATCTGGAAACAAGTCAACCAGGAGGCCGGCTGGGCCACCTGGTTGACTGCGTTGGCATTCTTAGGTCTGTCTGCCGAAGGACTGCACTACATTGGTCAGGCCAGCCTCAATTCCAACTGGTTGCTCTTCGGCGGGCTGTCTGCCTGGGCTGTGGGGATGAACATAATTGGTATGCGCGCGAAAAAATGGCCGCTTTGGATGGGCATCCTTGGTATTGTGAGCGGAATCCTGCTGTTCGCAGCCGTGCTCGCATATTCCATTGTTCCTGGAAGCATTTTCAATACCATTTCAGCCGGGTTGGGGGCGGTGGTGTTATATCCCGCCTGGCTGGTCTGGATGGGCTTGCGAATGCTGAAGGATAAATAAAGCCAATTGAGCCACAAATAAGGATTTTCAAGCTATTCAACCCTGATATGCCTTTTCTCCGCCGAAACCGAATTGGAAAGGCAGGAATAAAGCGTTTCCTGATTCTTCTCTGCTTATTGCTGAGCTGCTTTGGTTGCTCGCATACAATAAAATGTGACCAAACACAAGCTGCAGAGTCATGCATACGCGTCCTCTTTATTGGAAACAGTTATACCTATGTCAACGATTTACCTGCCATGTTTGCTGAATTGGCCCATGCCGGAGGGCACCGAGTCGAGACCGGCCTGGCCGCTGAGGGCGGCTGGACCCTGGCCGATCATGTCAACTCACCTGTGACAATCGACGCCATAAATTCCTCCAAATGGGATTACGTTGTGTTGCAGGAACAAAGCCAGATTCCATCCATCGAGCAAACCCGAACTGCCACGATGTACCCCGCGGCTCGAGAGCTTGTCAGCCAGGTTGAAGGGAATGGCGCTATACCTGTTTTCTTTCTTACCTGGGCGCATCGCGATGGTTGGCCGGAAAATGGCTTGCCGGATTATCAGAGCATGCAGTACCAGATTGATATTGGTTATCTGGGGATTGCACAGGAACTTGGCGTGCCTGTAGCTCCAGTCGGGTATGCCTGGTTACTCGCATGGGGACAAAACCCCAAGTTGGATTTATGGCAGGAAGATGGCAGCCATCCCACCGAACAGGGAACCTACCTGGCAGCCTGTGTTTTCTATGCTGTTATTTTCCGCCAAAGCCCTGAAGGCTTGACAACCCTGGCTGGTCTGCCCAAAGAAACTGCCCAGTTTTTACAACAAATCGCGGCAACTACTGTCTTGGTTAACCCGGCGCAGTGGAATCTTCCATAAGACTGGAGACAAAGATCTCCAGGTTATGGGATGGGATATTTCATTAATACCGATGGGGTTATATAAAAACCGCCCCGGCTATTTTAACGGGGCGATCGGTTTCATCTCTGATAAAGCCAGTTCAGTTCCTTGATTTTTCCCTGCAATTCCCCGCTCAACGCCAACTCATTCGTGCGCCATTCCCAGTTTCCGCCTAGACGGGAAGGGTAATTGAAACGCGCCTCAGTTCCCAGCCCCAGGAAATCCTGTAAGGGAGCGATGGCGAAAATTGCTGTGGAACTCCAGGCTGCGCGAATCAGGTCCCGGGCAAAGTCTAACCCATCAATCTGCAGGTAACGCCGGGCAAAATCCTTCTCATTCTCCGGCGCAGATTCATACCAGCCGCGGGAAGTATCGTTATCGTGCGTCCCTGTGTAAACCACGCAATTCTGTGGATAGGAGTGTGGCAGGAACGGATTATCCGGGCCGGAAAAACCAAACTGGAAGACTTTCATTCCCGGCAGGGCAAACTGATCGCGCAAGGCGGTCACATCATGAGTGATTACTCCCAGATCCTCGGCAATAATAGGTAATTCAGTACCCAGACTTGAACACACCGTATTGAAAAAGTCGGCACCCGGACCCGGGATCCAGCGCCCAATTTCGGCGGTCGGGTTGCCAGCCGGTATTTCCCAGTAACCAGCAAAACCGCGGAAATGGTCAATCCGGACAATGTCAACCAGTTCCAGGATGGCACTTAAGCGTTCAATCCACCATTGATAGCCAGTGGATTTGTGCATTTCCCAGCGGTAGAGCGGGTTGCCCCACATCTGCCCGGTCGGGGAGAAGTAATCAGGTGGCACGCCTGCCACAACAGTTGGCTTCAAATCACCGTCTAGAAAGAACAAGTCGGGGTGCGACCACACATCCGAGGAATCATTCGCCACAAAAATAGGGATGTCCCCAATAATACTCAGTCCCTTCTGGTGGGCATATTCATGCAAGGCGTCCCATTGACGGAAAAAGACAAACTGATAGAAAGTAAAACGCATTATCGAATTGGCAAGTGTTTTCCGGGCTTTTTCCAGCGCAGCCGGGTCGCGCTTCCGTAACAGTTCCGGCCAGCCATCCCACGAACCGCCGCCGTGGGCCTCCTTGATCGCCATGAATAGGGAGTAATCGTTCAACCAGGAGGCATTATCAGCGCAAAATGAATCAAAGTCTGTCTTGAGCTGCCACGCTGATCCAGTCGAAGCAGAAAGCGACACGCTTGAAGAAAAGCGGATAAAAGCCCGCTCCAGCAAGTTTAACTTCCAAGGGATGAGCGTTCCAAAATCCACTTTCTGTGGGTCAAAATCCAGTTTCTCAATCAGGTCATTCGAATGGAGCAAATTATCCCGCAATAGAAATTCCGGGCTGATGAGATAGGGATTCCCTGCGAATGCCGAAAAACACTGGTATGGTGAATCGCCGTAACCGGTAGGCCCCAGGGGGAGCACCTGCCAAAGTCTGCAGCCGGTGCCTGCCAGCCAGTCCACCCAGCAGTAAGCGGCCGGGCCAAGATCCCCGATGCCATAAGGACCAGGCAGGGAAGTGGGGTGGAGAAGAACTCCAGCTGTGCGCTCAAATTTCATAAGGTTGTCTCTTTGTCTCCAAGAGTTCGCCCGATCTTACCACTGGGCCGGTGTAATCGGATGCAATCACATCTGTGCCGATGGTTGCACCCGGCTCAACGATCATACCAGCCGGGACCGTGCTGTTCTTGCCCACTACAGCCAGTCTGATATCGGGGTTGGCAATGCCGCCGCCGATCCGGGCATTCTCCTCCACGTGTACATGTTTATCGAGGATGGCGCGCTCCACCACCACCCCGCTCTCAATGATCGTATCGGTCAGGATGATGGATTCGCGTACCACCGCTCCAGAACGCACAATCACTCCAGGTGAAAGGACGCTGTTTTCAATTCGCGCGTTCTCCTGGATATAACAACCATCCGAGATCAAGCTGGCAAAAAAGGAAGCATTCTGGGGAATACGGACAGGCGGGCGCTCTTCTGTACGCGTGTGGATGATCCACCGGCGATCGTATAATTTAAGCGGTGGATTCGGGGAAAGCATATCCATATGCGCCTGCCAGTAGGAGAGAATGGTGCCTACATCCATCCAATAGCCGGTGAATGGAAATGCGATCACCCGTTTCTTGCTTTTGATCAGTCTTGGCAGGATGTCTTTACCAAAATCATGGCTGGAGTCGTCGCGCAGGTGGTCTTCCCACAGCGCCTTGTCCAGCACTTCACGGTTGAACAGGTACACACCCATGTTGATCAGGTCCGAAGGTGGATTCTTGGGTTTCTCCAGGAAGGATTTAACGCGGTAATTTTTGTCGACGCTAAGGACCCCAAAACGGGAGGCTTCTTCCAGGGGCACACGGATGGTGGCAAGGGTCACGTCTGCCCGCTGATCCATGTGAAAAGTGATCATTGTGTCGTAATCCATCGTGTAGATGTGATCGGCCGACAAAATAAGGATCAGATCTGGAGATCCTCGTTTGATAAAAGCAAAGTTCTGCTGAACAGCGTCTGCTGTGCCTTCGAACCAGTCCGAATCGAAACGAGCCTTGTAAGGCGTAAGAATACGCACCCCGCCGGTAAAGTCGCGATTCAAGTCCCAGGGGCCGCCGGAACCGATATGCTCGATTAGGGATTGTGGTCGATATTGCGCCAGCACCATGATATCGAAGATATCTGAATTGACACAGTTCGATAGTACAAAATCAATGATCCGATACTTGCCCGCAAAGGGGACGGCTGGTTTGGTACGCTTGGCAGTCAGCGCGCTCAGGCGGGCTCCCTCCCCGCCAGCCATGATAATCGCTCGAGTCTTCATGCTTCACCTCGTAGAAACACAATAAGTACCCTTACAATAGCAAAGGAAACTGGAAGTGTGCGTGCAGCTTCGTTGCGCGCACGCCCCCTCCCTGATCTATGGGATGATACCAAAATTTCTACAATCCGGATAGTAAAGAATGGTAAATGCTGGCATACCGGCGTGCTGAGCGCGGCCAGGAGAAATCCTCTCTCATTCCATTGCGCTGGTAATGTTGCCACTTCTCCGGGTCGGCATGAACGGTCAGAGCGCGCCTTAATGCTTCCACCATCGACCCTGGTGAGGCCTCGCCAAAAAGAAAGCCTGTCCTGCCTTCCTCAACAGTGTCCTTCAATCCACCAGTGGCTCGTACCACCGGCACATTGCCATAGCGCATGGCGATCATCTGTGCCAGTCCACAAGGCTCGTAACGCGAGGGCATCAGGAACATATCGGCTCCCCCATAAAGGAGGCGGCCTAACGCTTCATCATAACGAAAAGCCATCCGGACGCGGTCAGGAAAATCCATCTGAAGTCTGCAGGCGGCATCCTCGAGCGCGCGATCGCCGGAGCCGAGCAGCACAAACTGCCAGGATTTATCCGCCATCAAGTGCAAAGCTTCAAACGCAATATCCAAGCCTTTTTGCTGGTCAATCCGCCCAATCATCACCAGGAGTGGGATCCGTGTATCATCCTTCAGCTCGAGAGCCTTTTGCAGGGCAGCCTTATTGACCGCCCGGACAGGGAGTTCATTGGCATTGAAACACGCCGCAAGAGCTTTATCAGTTTCCGGATTCCAGGTATTAATATCCAGACCATTCAAGATGCCGGAAAGATTATTGGTCCGGGTCCTCAGATAAGGATCCAGGTCGCAGCCAAAACCCGGAGTCTGGATTTCCTGTGCGTAGGTAGGTGAAACCGGGATAATGGCATCCGCCGACCACAAACCGAGCGGCAGCGGCTGGGTCTGCGCCCACTTCGGAAGGGAATCGTCGTTAAGCGGCATGAGTCCATAAGCAGACAGTACATCCGAACCGTCACCGCCCATGTAGGGCAGGTTGTGGACAGTGAATACCGTCCGGGCGCGCCTCAACTGCGGGTCTGGTTGTTGTGAACGCAAGGCATACAGCGCCAGGGCTGTATGCCAATCGTTGGCATGCACAATATCGGGGTACCAGTCCAATTGTCGGGTCAACTCCAATGCGGCCAGGGAAAAGAAAGCATATTTCTCCCGGTCCAGCGCCGGGTTCGGGGAGTAAACGGTGGGAGAATTCGAAATAGGGGCACCGCTGATAAAGTAGACTGGCATTCCACCCGATGAAATCTCAAGAACCTGAACCGGGATATTCCCACCATGCCGGTGAACGGAAAATTCTGCCGCCTGGTGGAGAGTGGCGACCTCGGCACGGATGGCGCGGTGGAATGGTAACACAAGGCGGACATCCAGCATTGCACCACCTGTGGCTTCAAAAGGAAGAGAGCGCAGGGCTAACGGCAGTGACCCGGCTACATCGGCCAGCCCCCCAATTTTGACGAAGGGTTCCGCCTCGGCAGCCAGAAAAAGGATTTTAATCTTCGCAGGCATAGAATATATTGTACATTAATTATTTGTATTTCTTCCCATGCAATATCCTGACAACATCATGGTTGCCTCTTTCCCCAGATGATATTCATGGGAGGCGCGCAGCTTGAAAACCTGAAATTTCCACCTTTTGTCACGGGTTATGGGGAAAATCAAAGCTCGGGCCTGGGCCAATTCCAATCCAGTCGGCACCCGCATCGATCGTTGAAATGGATCCTTTGAGCTGTTCAAGATAAAGCCCGGCGTTTCCCTCGAACAGGAAAGTAGTATTGTCCATCCAGCGTAACCCGTTGATGACGGGTACCGGGTTGGGGATGGCGGTTCCAGTTCCATCGTCAAGAGCATAAAGACTGGCTTGCTCCGTCAGGAGAGGCAGTGGAAAGTCATTTGGCTGCGCCAGGCGCGGAATGGCATCGTTCATCAGCCAGAATACTATTCGCGTCGAATCTGGGTTCCAGCCCATGAAACCGATCTCTCCTTCGGGGAAAGAAATATAAGGATTATCAACACCTTGCAGGTTCACCGTATGCAGGGTCGTCGATTTCCCGGAACTCACCAGGTAAGCCACCTGGGAACCTTCGGGTGAAATATAGGTGGGGTCAAAAAGCCAGGAAAAAAAGAAGGTCTTCAGTTGGGTTTGCCCTGCCTTAGTGATAAACCAGTAATCCTGTCTTGCCAGGATTTGATTGGTGTCGGCTGTAATACTCGGAGTCACGATGTAAAAACCGGATGAATCCGATTTCCAAACAATTTCCGGGCCGTTACCCGCCCCAAAACCACAGGTAGGTGGAAAGCTAAGTACGGTCTTCTTGGAATCATCGTCACAAAGCAGAAGCAGTTCGTTTGAGCGGGCAAGCGCGTAGCAATGTCCATCCGGCGAGAAATGAAAGTTCCCACCCTGCCCGGGACCCAGTACCTTCACTGGTAGCGGGCTATTACTATCGATTTTGAAAAGGTCATTTCCGCCCGAACCGCTATTGGTGGTGACACTGAAATACACGGTGTGCCCATCCGGCAGGATTTCGAATTGATGGATATGGTAATCGCTATACCCCGCTGGCAGCAGAGCCTGCAGGTAGGAATGACTGACCAGGACTTTTGATTGAATATCGGTAACGGGCTTCACAAAAAAGAGCGCTCCGTCCCGTAAATAGACGATCAATGCGCCGGTATTCGAGATAGTGACAGCCTGGGCACCTCCATCGGAAGAATATGGTGTGCTAATATTTGTGTCTTGTTTCCATAGATATACATTTCCACCCTTGATGTAAGCCACCTCGACTGGTGGGGTTGGGTTTGGTACAGTTGCTTCAGTGCTTGGCGTGGACGGAACTTCGAGTATGGGTAATGAACCACATGCCGTACCAGAGATTAAAATGATGAGTGCGGTCAGTAAACTGGAAATTTTCACGGGATTCTCCCCATGGCTTTAACCTTTGTGATTTCAATTTATATTAGCACTTGTTGAACCATTAATCAAGAAATGGTTGGGATTGGCATGATTTTGCAACATGGAATTCGCGTCTTTATGGGAAAGGTGACAGGCTCGTTAAGAGGAATTGTATCTTCTCAATAAGGGGAGAGGAGTGGTGGTATGCGAGATCGG
>CAIKOL010000274.1 GCA_903829085.1 uncultured Anaerolineales bacterium
CATCCGTCTCGGTGCCGAGCCGCTGGACGCTTCCTCAATCCATCCGGAAAGCTACCCGGTTGCCCGACTCGTTCTTGAGCGCGCCGGTTTGTCACCGGCCACGCCAGTCAATGAACGCAAGCCTGCCCTCGACGCCTTGCTTGCTACGACTTCGCTGGAGAAACAGGCGCTGGAATTGGATTGCGGTGTACCGACCTTGAAAGACATCTTCGAACAACTGGTCCGCCCGGGGCGCGACCCGCGCACCGACACTCCCACACCCATTCTTCGCTCCGATGTGCTCAAGGTAGGAGACCTGGTCCCAGGAATGACTCTTAAAGGCACCGTTCGCAACGTGGTAGACTTCGGCGCTTTTGTGGATATCGGCATCAAGCACGACGGCCTGCTGCATCGCACCCAGATCCCTTTTGGGACGGTGCTGAAAGTCGGAGATATCCTTGACCTGGAAATCCTAAAGATCGAACCCGAGCGCAATCGCATCAGCCTGGGATGGGTGGAAGTAAAATAAGCGGTGGATTTTCGTGCAAGGCCTGAAGGCTTGCACGTATTTTTCCGCAGCACCTCACCCCGGGTATAATCCTGTGTGTATATGTCCATTGATGCGTTGCTTTCCCGCTGGCGAACGGATCCGGAAACCGCCCCCAACCTCCCCATCTGGCGGACCACCCCAAAGCGTCCTGCTGAACTGCGCCCCTTCCCAGCGGACCTGCCGCCCGTCCTGGTGGAGTCGCTTACGCGGCGTGGGATCGTCTCGCTCTTCAGCCACCAAATACAGGCCTGGGAGTCAGCCAGGCGAGGTGAGAACGTCGTCCTTGCCACCGGTACAGCCAGCGGGAAAACTCTGGGCTACAACCTGCCGGTATTGGCAGGTCTGCTCGAAAATCCAGAAGCGCGCGCCCTCTATCTTTTTCCCACCAAAGCCCTCACCCAGGACCAGTTATCCGGCCTCAATTCTTTTGAAGGCTCGATCGAGAACCTGAGATCTGCCATCTATGATGGCGACACGCCCCCGTCCCACCGTTCGGCCATCCGTAAAAATGTCAATATTCTTTTCACCAACCCCGATATGCTCCACACCGGGATCCTGCCGCACCACACCAATTGGGGCGACTATTTCCGCAACCTGCGCTTTGTTGTCATCGATGAGATGCACACCTACCGGGGTGTGTTCGGCTCGCACGTTGCCAATGTGGTCCGCAGGCTCAAGCGGGTGGCAAAATTCTATGGGGCCGAGCCACAGTTCATCCTGACTTCTGCCACTATTGGCAACCCGGCGGAACTGGCCGGGCGGTTGATTGAGTCGCCGGTTACACTCATTGATGTGGATGGCTCCGCACGCGGCGAGCGCCATTTTCTGATTTACAACCCGCCGGTCGTCGACCCGGCCCTGGGAATACGGAAAAGCTCTACGCAGGAAAGCATCCGCCTGGCTCGAGACCTGCTGGCGCAGAACGTGCAAACTGTCGTATTCGCCCGTTCGAGGCGAAGCGTGGAAATCCTTCTCAAGCAGCTGCAGGAGTTTCCCTCATCTCTACGCCCATCCATGGACGGGAAAGGAGGTGAGCAAATCCGCGGGTACCGTTCCGGCTATCTCCCTTCCCAGCGCCGCGAGATCGAAAAAGGTCTGCGCGAGGGTAGCGTCCGGCTGGTGGTGGCCACCAACGCCCTCGAACTTGGTATTGACATCGGCGGGCTGGAAGCAGCACTGCTGGTCGGTTATCCCGGCACCATTGCCTCCACTTGGCAGCAAGCGGGGCGCGCTGGCCGCGGGGACAACCCGGCCGCGGCGATTTTCGTCGCCACGGCCAACCCTCTCGACCAGTTCCTGGCTCACCATCCCGAATACTTTTTCTCCCGTTCCCCCGAACAGGCGCTGGTCAATCCCGACCAACTGCTCATCCTGCTCAACCACCTGCGTTGTGCAGCCTTCGAGCTGCCCTTCCAACCAGGCGAAGGCTTCGGGGAAATGCCAGCCGGGAAGCTCAAAGAATACCTTGATTTCCTGGTCAGCAGCCAGGAACTGCATCTTTCAGGTGACCAATATTTCTGGATGGCAGACGCCTACCCGGCCGCGGCTGTCTCGCTGCGCTCGGCCTCGCCTGAAAACGTACTCCTGCATGTAGAGGACGGCCAGGCTCCGCACATCCTCGGCGAAGTGGATCTGGCCTCCGCGGCCTGGATGGTCCACCCGCGCGCCATCTACCTGCACGAGGGTCAGCAGTATTTCGTTCAGGATCTCGACCTGAGCCGCAACACAGCCACGCTCATCCCGGTGGCGCTCGACTATTTCACCGAGGCACTGCGCCAGACCGATGTGAGCTTGCTGGCGACCCTGGAGAGCGCCCCCTGCCCATCCGAAAACAGGACGGGAGATACTTGCATCAAAGCCTACGGCGAGCTCCTGGTCACCACGCAGGTAAACGGCTTCCGCAAGCGCGCCTGGCTGGGCGGCGAGAACCTGGGCGAGGAACCCCTTGACTTGCCACCGTCTGAACTGCAGACGACAGGTTACTGGCTGACGCTATCAGAGCAGACCATTGAGGCGCTGCGCGCGACCGGGAACTGGTCCAACGACCCGAACGATTATGGCTCCAACTGGAACCGCCTGCGGGATGCGGTCCGCCTGCGGGATGGTCACCGTTGCCAAGTGTGCGGCTTAGTGGAGAGCGGGAACCACCCGCATGATGTGCACCACAAGGTGCCGTTCCGCCAGTTCCTTACCGCTGCCGAAGCCAACCGCATGGACAATCTGATCACCCTGTGCCCATCCTGCCACCACAAAGCTGAAACCAACCTGCGCATGAAGACCGGGCTGGCCGGGCTGGCAACCGTGCTCGGGCAGCTCGCTCCGCTCTTCCTGATGTGCGACAGCGGCGACCTGGGAATCTATGCCGACCCATCCTCGGCGGTCTTTGGCCATCCATCAGTGGTTTTATACGACCAGGTCCCGGCGGGGATCGGTTTCAGTCAGAAATTATTCGAGATCCATGACGAATTGCTCAGGCGAGCACTCGAACTGGTTCAGGAATGCGAGTGCGAGCAGGGCTGTCCTTCCTGCGTCGGTCCCGCTGGGGAGAATGGAGTGGGAGGCAAGCAGGAGACGCTGGCCATCTTGGAACAGCTGGCGGCACCCAAAAGGAACCAATCATGACCAATCCCCCTGAAAATCCTGTCGACCACAATCCGCTTAACAAGCGCTTTGAGATCAAGAAGGATGGCTATCTCGCAGTGCTCGAATACCAGTTGGCTGGGGGAAAGATCATCTTCACCCATGCTGGCGTTCCCCAAGCGATTGGCGGCCAGGGCCTCGGTTCCCGCCTGGCGGCTGCTGGGTTGGACTATGCCCGGGCGCAGGGTTTGAAAGTGGTGCCTCTATGCTCGTTCGTCGCCGCGTATATCCAGAAGCATCCCGAAACCCGGGACTTGGCGGAATAAAAAAAAAAGGATGATCCCTTCGACCCCAAACAGGAATCCACCTTGCCATAAGGAAACTGATTCGGGACAGTCGGTAAAACAAAGATAGTGGCGCCCTTTGGAGAGCGCCACTATTATATTGATTATTGATAAAGACTAGGAAGCCGGGGGCAGGGGTTCCTGCGGAGGCAGGACGTCCGCTGGAGCGGCCTCGGGCGCGGCCTTCTTTTTGCGCAGGAGCAGTACTGGGACCACAACTGCAATGGCAATAAAGATCAGGGACACGCACAGCAAAGCGAACCCGATCCAGCCTGGAAAACTTCCATGACCATTCCAGACATCGGGCATTTTTCCTATTGCGGCCCATACGCCGAGAACGCACATAGACAACCCCGGGCAGCCGCACAACAGGATCGCTGCGATAGTTCCAATGATGGCACCGGTCTTCTTCTCTTTCTTTTCCATTGGCATTTCCATAATTGATTCTCCTCTCGATATATTTTATGTCAGTATACATGCGACATTCGCTAAATGCAAGCACCTAAAGGCCAGGATCAGTATTACCTCCGCAGAACCGCACCCAATTCCTGCTCCAGGCGGCGGAGGATGCGCGCCCGTAGCCCGGCTACATCCTTATCCGACAAGGTTTTATTCACGGCTTGATAGGTGAGGCTATAGGCCAGGCTCTTCTTGCCCGCGCCGATTTTCTCATCACGGTAAACATCGAACAGGCGCACTTCACTTACCACTTTGCCGCCAGTCTGGCGGATGAGTTCGGCGATGCGCTCCGCCGGGAGGTTTTCATCCACCACAACGGCCAGGTCCTCCAGCACGGGCGGAAGTGTGGGGACAGCTTCGGTCTGGTGGAGAGTGGGGATGAGCGTCAGGAGAACATCCAGGTCAATTTCAGCGACTTGGACCGGGCTCCGGAACGAAGCCGGCCAATCGTATTGTCCGCGCACCTGCGGATGAAGTTCGCCAACGACGCCGATCTGTTTGTCGCCAGACATCACGCGTGCACATTTCCCCGGGTGGAAACTGGGGTGCTCCGCTGGTCTAAAACCTACTGCGGGGATGCGCAAGCCATCCAGTAGGGCTGAGAGAACTCCCTTGAGATCATAGAAGTCCATCGGGGTAGCATCGACGGGCTGCCAGCCGGGCAGGCTGCGAGGGCCGGCAAGCAGGAGCACAACGCGCTGAAGCTCATCTGGTAAACCCTGCCCTGAGCCTGATGAAGGGTCCCCGCTTTCGGAGGCCCGGAAGGCCGGTCCGATCTCAAAGAGTGCCAGCCGCTCACGCACACGAGCGTTGCGTTCGGCCGTATCCAGCAGGCTAGCAAGGACGCTGTGCCGCAAGACAGCCTTGTCAGGAGCGATCGGGTTAGCAATGCAGACGTAAGGTTGATCATCGGTCGGAGCGTCGGGCCGCAGGCGGCGAGCCTCGCGCTCGGGGGTGGTAAGGCGATAACTGATGGTCTCCTGCAAGCCCTGGGCCACCAGCAGGTCACGGATGCGTTCTTCTTTGTCAAGCAGCGGGTTGCCCAATTGGGGTGGGAGTTCGTCGGCTATGCGCGTTTCAGGGATATTATCGTAACCGTAGATGCGGGCAATCTCTTCGACAATGTCGGCTTTGCCAGTGATGCCTTCGCCAATATCCATGCGGTGGTCAGGTAAGGTCACCAGTAAGCGTTGTTTGGATTCCAGTGTGCAGGTGAACTCAAGCCGTTCCAACATCAACTTCATCTTCTTGATGGGGATTTCCACACCCAGCCAGCGTTTCACATCAGCGGAAGTGATCTCAACCGTCGGGTCTTTGGCCGGGAGTGGGTAGGCATCCACCAGGCCGGGGGCCACTTCGCCATTCGCCCAGGCATGCATCAGCTCCAACCCGCGGCGCACACCGCGCTCGGCCAACGCCGGATGGACGCCGCGCCCGAAGCGATAAGAGGCTTCCGAATGCAAGGCGTAGGCACGGGCGGTTTTGCGGATATTAATGAAATTCCAGGCCGCGCCTTCCAGCAGGATAGATGAGGTGCTCTTGCCACGGGCGGAGGCCTTGCCTTTGGGGAATTCGCCTGCCTGGGGTTCGATCCCCCGGGCATCCAAAACCTCCTGGGCGGCATCGTAAACATCAGACTCCCGCCCACCCATCACCCCAGCGATCGAGAGTGCACCAGCCTGATCGCAGACCAGGACAGTGGTTTCATCAAGTTTGCGTTCAACGCCGTCCAGGGTGGTCAATTTTTCACCAGCTTTTGCAGTGCGGGTGATTATCTTCACCGGTTTGTTTTTTGCTGACTTGACCAGCACATCGTAGTCGAAAGCGTGCAGAGGCTCGCCGATCTCCAGCATGACGTAGTTGGTGGCATCCACAATATTATTGATCGGGCGCATCCCTGCCATCTTGAGCCGCCGCTGGACTTTTTCCGGGCTGGGACGGATCTCAATATTCCGGATAAGCCCCAGCACGAAGCGCGGGTTCATCTCAGGGTTGGTTATCTCGATCTCGGCAAAATCGGCTTTCCCGGCGGGGGGCTGGGATGGAGCCTGTAGCTGTTTGAGCGGTTTACCGGTGATGGCAGCAATCTCGCGCGCCAGGCCCAGCATGCTGGCGCAGCGTGCAAAACTCGGCAGCAGTTTTACATCCAGGACGGCATCCCCTAGATAATCAGCCAGCGGAGTACCAGGCAGGGCATCCTCATCCAGGATCAGGATGCCTTCGTGCTCATCCGAGATGCCCAGTTCCTTCTCCGAACAGACCATCGAGAAGGATTCAACCCCGCGGATCGTGGCACGTTTGAGTTTGGTCAGCACAAGGCCTTCCTGATGGCCGTCATAGATCTGAGCGCCTTCCTTTGCATAAGCCACCTTGAGCACTTTCGGGAGCGGTCCGATCCCCTTGTATTCAAACAAGTTCGGTGCACCGGTCAGCACGATATGTTCCTGCTGGCCGTCGAAGAGTTTGCAGAGGGTCAGCCGGTCAGCGTTGGGATGCGGGAAGACCTCCAAGATGGAGGCCACGACAATCTTTTCCCGGTCCCATTCCAGGCCGGAGAGACGTGCGTCCACGCGGCCGGGGGCGGGCATGGGCAGGCCAAGGATGCGGATCTCTTCCACTTCCATCCCGGCCATGGTAATGAGATGGGCCAGGTCAGCGATGGAGATATCAATATCTACAAAATCTTTTAACCAGGATAGAGGTGCTTTCATCTCTTACTCCTAAAATTGCTCAAGGAAACGCAGGTCGTTTTCCCAGAAATAGCGGATGTCGTTAATTCCATAGCGGAGCATGGCAATGCGCTGGGGCCCGAGGCCGAAGGCGAACCCGGTATAGCGCTCCGGATCATAGCCGCCATTTTGCAGGACGACCGGATGGATCATGCCGCAGCCGCCGATCTCCAGCCAGCCGCCGCCGCAGACGTTACAACCCTTGCCGCCACACAGGAAACATTCGATGTCAAACTCGGCGCTCGGCTCGGTGAACGGGAAGAACGAGGCCCGGAAGCGGGTACGGACGTTCTTCCCGAACAACCGCCGGGCCAGGTCAGCGAGGGTACCCTTCAGATCGCTAAAGGTGATGCCCGGGCCCACCGCCAGACCTTCGATCTGGTCGAACTGAGTCTCGTGGCGGGCGTCCACCTGCTCGTAGCGGTAGACCATCCCCGGCAAAATGATCCGCACCGACGGCGGCTTGTGTGGGTCGCGGGCGGCACACTCACGCATGGCACGGATCTGTCCCGGTGAAGTATGCGTGCGGAGAACGATCGGGTTATCCCCGCGTCCCTCGGATTCTACAAAATAGGTATCCTGCATATCGCGCGCCGGGTGCCCGACCGGGAAGTTAAGCAGCTGAAAGTTGTATTCGTCGCTCTCAACCTCACGCGAGCGGTAGACCTGAAACCCCATTTCACCGAAAACGCGATAGAGTTCACGCAGGATCTGTGTATCGGGATGCAGGCGGCCCAGCGGAAGCCGTCGTCCCGGCAGGGTGACATCCAGGCGCTCCTGCTCAATCGATCGTTTGAGCGCCACCTGCCGCACCTGCCCGGACCTGGCAACAAATGCCTCTTCGAGCGCTTTTTTTACCTCATTTGCGCGTTGACCGATTACCGGCCGTTCTTCCTTAGAAAGCTGTCCAAACCCGTTAAAGAGTTGCATCAGCGCCGAGCTGCGGCCAAGGTGCGCAACGCGCCAAGCTTCCAGTGCAGCCTCGTCCTGCACGCTTTCGATCGCCGACAGGGCATTCGTTTGGATTTCGTTCAATTTATCCAGCATAGGTCCTCCGAAAATGGATAATTCCGTTTAGTTTTGATTGGTGTGGATCGCTTCCGAAAGCAATGCGCCGAATTTACCCTGTTTCTCCACGGCTTTTGTGAAATCCATTGCATTAATGAACACCTCGTTTTGGCTTTCGCCGGCGACGCGGTAGACGATCCTTACCGACCAGGCCTGACCGCCCACGGAAGGTTCCAGATGATCCCGGATACTTAAGATATCGGCCAAGGGGATCTCCTTGACCAGGTCATCCTTGCGATAGGTGAGTTTTCCACTGGCGATCATGATCGAATGGCGGCTGCCGTCACCTCGCTGGCGCATTACCGAAAGGACACTTTTCCACGATTGGAGCATCCCGGCGCAGATCAGGCCTGAAATCAGCCCCCCCGCGACCAGTACCCAGTTATGCTTGTAAATGCTGGTAAATACTAGCCAGATCATGAACGGCACGCCCAGCGTTCCAGCCAGCGCGATGAAGATTATGGATACAATATAGCCGATGGAAGGCGGATCAGCCAGAATAACGGAGTCTTTTGACATTGTTCCTCTCCAAAAGAAAACTCCCGTCCACAATGGGACGGGAGGAAAAATTCCCGCGGTACCACCCAAATTGACCTTGCGGTCCACTCATTACCGACCGACATCGGCTCCCCGCTAACGCTGGGGCTGCGTCCCGGACTACAGTGCGGGCGCAATGTATTGTGCCCCTGCAGTTCACCCGGAAGGCTCAAGAGGGAACTTCGGTCGGGTTTCCACCGGATGCGGGTCTCAGTCTGTGCCTGCATCTCCCTGTCGGCTTCCCCTGACCTACTTTCCTCTGTCATCGCTTTTAGATAGGCTCGCCTGTTGGTCTTTATTATCTGCAAAAACAACAGGCTGTCAAGGGCGGTTCAGCTCCCAGATCAGCCGCAGCCCATCGAGGGTCAGCCATGGGGCATGGATCTGGATGACCGCCGTTTCTTTTGCCACCAGCTCGGCCAGCCCGCCGGTGGCGATGGTCTTCATCTGCGGGCCAAGTTCCTTGCGGAAACGTTCCACCATTCCCTCGACCATGGCAACATAGCCGAAGATCAAGCCGGACTGCATGGCATGCGTGGTATTCCGCCCGATGACGGATGGAGGCCTTTGCAAGTCGATGCGCGGAAGTTTGGCCGCGTGCGAGAAGAGCGCCTCGGCCGCCAGGTTGATCCCGGCAGTGATCGCCCCGCCAAGGTAATCGCCTTCCTTGGTAAGAGCATTGAAGGTGGTGGCTGTGCCGAAGTCAATGATACAGGCCGGTCCGCCGTAAAGCTGCAGCACCGCCACCGCATCTGCCACCCGGTCCGCGCCAACCGCTTTCGGGTCTTCATAACGGATACGGATGCCCGTCTTCACACCAGTATCCACCACCAGCGGCTCCTGCTTGAGGTATTCCCGGCAGGCCTGGACGATCCTTCCCGTCAGCGGAGGCACCACCGAGGCAAGGCAGACGCCGCTCAGGTCGGCGATGGTCTGCCCGGCATTCGTCAGCAGGCCGAGCAGTTGCAGACCATACTCGTCGGGCATGCGCGTCTGGTCAGTGGCCAGCCGCCAGTGATGCATCAGCGTCTCACCCTGGTACAGGCCGATGGTCAGGTTCGTATTTCCGAGATCAATGGTGAGGAGCATGGTCTAATTGTACCGCCAAAGGATGGTGAATAATATTATTCATCCTATATGATGAGGCCATATTCTTGTCAATGTTCTTAAGCCCATCCTCATCACCACCTTCCTAAAACGAAAGGGGGATGAGCAGTCACCGCAGGATGAGCCAGATGGCCAGAATTAGAAGGATGGTAAAGAGTGGAGCCCAGACCCAGGCCCAGCCTGCAGGGTCCGATGCACCGCTGCCCAGTCCGGCCGGCTGGATGGATACCAATGGCATGTCAACTGTCCGCTCCTGTAGTTCACTATCCTTGATCCGGTTTGGATTGAAGCCATCCAGAAAGGCGACAAACCCGGCATTTTTCAGGATCTGACGAATCACCAGCGTCCGTTCAGACGGATCGTGAACTTCCTGGGCAGTACCGGAAATTGCGCCACCCGGCAG
>CAIKOL010000275.1 GCA_903829085.1 uncultured Anaerolineales bacterium
AAGGATGCCAATCGCTCAATCTTCTCGGGGGTCATGGTTGAGTTCGCGACCCACGAAGACAGGCTGGCAAACGGCCCCACTGCAATTCCCGCGCTGACGATCAGGCCGATGATGACGGTCACGATCACCGGTGCGCCGCGCCGGAAGCTGAAGCGGAATTCCGTGCGGGCGATGGAAAAGATCTGGTGGAGCGTTTTCACTTAGAAGTTCTCCTTCCACTGGAGCAAGAGTCGGGCAAAGACGGCGAGAATGAAGAGGACAGCCAGGATGACCGCATACATCACAAGAACTTGCCCGATACCCACAACGGGTACATCCGCTCCCAGCAGGTTCAGATCGTAGGAAGGTGCATCCGGTCCCAGGATCCTGGCCCAGGAGGCCTGTGAAATGGACTGGTAGCCCTGGAAAACAAAGACTGCAGCTTGGTCGATGCTATTCGAGAATGTTCCAGGTGCCTGGAAAAGTCTGATCCATGCGAAGGTACCTGCCATGCCGGCCAGGAGACCGGGGAAAAGCGCAGCCCGCCGGGAACGGAAGGTGATACCAGCCAGAACGCCGATGGTTGCTCCACAAGCCAGGAGCGGTATCCCGTCCAGGATCGCCAGTTTAAAATAAAAGCCAATCAGATACAGGGGGATACCGGTTTGAAAAACGTTTAACAGAATCCCTTCCAGGACAGCGAAAAATAATAAGAAAGGGAATAATGCAATGAATAGTACTATGCCAAGTATGCCGAGGATCTTCCCGGCAAGGTACGTTGTCCCTTTGACCGGAGTGCTGCGCATTAATTCCATTACCCCGAACTGCCGGTCTGATGGAATGACACCTGCCGAAGCGATGGGTAGGAATAGCAAAGACAGGAACATTAAGAACCAGCCGGAAACTGTAGAGGATGCAGCCATATCAGCCATGCTATCGCGATCAAGTGACCGAAAGACATCGACAGTGACTCCTACTTCAGCCCAGGCATTCATTTGTTCCTGGGATAGGCTTGCCGATAGTTCCTCGGATCTCATGTTATCCAAATTTGCGATCGGATCCAAAAGGATGGCCGCGCCTACGATCAAGCCGATCAGCGCAGTAACCACCACCGGCGCGCCACGCCGCAGGCCGAAACGAAACTCGCTGCGGGCAATGGCCAAGATTTGCCAGAGTGTTTTCATGGTCTATCCTTTGGCACAGCTATTTACTCCCCAGGGTGCGCTCGTCATTACGCAGAAGAAGCATGGCCAATGCCAGCAAGCCCAGGCCAACCAGGAGCAGGATCAGCCGGTTGGATGTGTAAACAAGCAGAGAGACATTTTCCGGCTGGAGATAAATATGGGCCGGCCAGGCCCACGGCCAGCGTTTGAGCAGTGCGTTGCCCCCGTAAAGGCTGGAAGCCCAAAGTAAGGTTGTCAGCAGCGCTCCGAAAGCCGACTGCCGGGTGAGCTGGGTGGTAAAAACAGCCAGGCCTCCCAGAAAAACCCCGGCTGAGATCCAACGCACCAGCGCCAGGCCGATGTTCTCTCCATTCCAATTAATTGCAATGAATAGGGTGGCTACAAATGCCACGCTGCCGTATAACAGGCTGATGGTGAGCAGTCGTTCCGCCAGCACGTGCGTCATCGGTCTGGGATAGGAGAGCAGTAACTCGATGGCAGGTTCATTTTCCGGTGCGAACACAAAAGCCGCATGCAGCCCGAAAGCCAGCGGGATGACCACTTCGATGATTCGTCTCAGGGATTCGATTGCGACATGGTTCATGGTATAAAATACCAGGAATGCACCCAACCCAAGTGCGCCAGCCGCGGCCGGTAGCCAGCCGGAGAGTTTCAAATTGAATCGGAGATTCCTGAACACCCATTCCATTTTTCTGGTTGCCAATTTAATTCTCCGTGTTGCAGCTTATTACCTGATCGCTGATCACCTTCTCCCCAATCACCTACTTAATTTTCGAACATCCCCATCCCGCACTGTCACCCCGCTTGCATCCAGGTGTTCCAGCAGCGCCTGTACATACTTCCTGCTCGTGTTGAGCAGATCCCGCACTTCCGCCAGGGTCACCTGTCCTTTTTGCCCGATAGTCTGGCGGACTTTTTCCACCATGGCATCGTAATCCGTTTTGCGGAATACCACTTCTGCAGAGACAGCCACCAGGTCGCTAAACTCGAGCAGAGTCCTGAAAATATCCTCGCCAACTTCCGACTGGCATTCCTTGACGGATGGAGGCGTGGCAGGTGCAGCCGCGAAGCGCGCCATTAATTTATCCACCTTGACCTGCTGGAACGGCGAGAAACGGACGGTATGCCCGGGCAGTGCCGCCCATTTGGGGCCTTCGGTCAGCAGCCCCTCGGCAGCCATTTTTGGCAGGACCAGGTTGAAGAGCCGGGGGGACAATTTCAACCGGCTCTTGAGCTCTTCGCGGGGCATGCCGCGCCGCAGGGGATAGGTTTCATGGTAAAGGGCCAAGGTTGCTGCTGCGGATTCTTTGAGTCCTGTCCACTGCGAACCCGCAAGCACGGTACTTTCCATCTTCCATATTCCGTCGTCCAACTTGACCAGTTGTCCGCTCTCGAGCAGTTCTGTCACAGCTGCTTCGGCTGCGGGACTTACCAGGCGGGAACGGTTGATCACATCCTTCACAGGTGCCAGTCCAAGAGCGAGTGCAGCCTGCAGGAGCACCTCGGCGGGAGTCCCTTGCGCCATGGCTTCGAGCGCCAGGAGCACCGCCTGATCGAACCGTTTGTGCCGCCTCTTTGGCTGCGGGTCTACCACCGTGCCGCCTCCGAGTGTTTCGCCGGGGGAGGGCCGGCGCAGGATATACCGGTCGCCGCGCACTGCCACAACAGGTGCGTGCAGTTCCAATTGCAACCAGCCGGTTTCGCCGGGGTTCAAAGATTCCATCCCCAGCAAGCGTACATCCGCAATGGCCTCGGATGTGCCAATGAACAGCTTGACTTCGGTATCGTGCTGCAGGGAGGCGGAAACATCCGGCAGCAGGCGGAAGCGGATATCGATACGCTGGGTGGATCGGTACTGCCCCGGGTGGGTCACCACCTCGCCGCGCTGGATCTGCTCCACATCCAGCCCGGAAATGTTGACCGCAGTGCGGCTTCCGGGTACTGCTTCTTCTTCCTTCTTTTTATGGGTTTGCAGGCCGCGGATGCGCCCGTGCAGGCCGGACGGCAGGATTTCCACTTCATCACCGCTGGCAAATATCCCATCAGAGAGCGTACCGGTAACGACCGTGCCAAACCCGGCGATGGAAAAGACCCGGTCCACAGGCAAGCGCGGGCGGCCCAGGTCGGGTCGGGCAGGTTCATTTTTCAGGAGATCCCCCAGTGTCTGCAGGAGTTCTGGAAGACCGGCCCGGGTTTTGGATGAGACCCGCAGGATGGGAACCGCCTGTAAACCGGTTCCCTTTAATACAGTCCGTATCTCCGACTCGACCAGATCCAGCCAGGCGGGGTCATCCACCAGGTCGATCTTTGTCAGCACAACGATGCCAGCTTTGATTTCAAGCAGGTCCAGGATGGCAAGGTGCTCGCGCGTCTGCGGCATGATGCCTTCATCGGCAGCAATGACCAGC
>CAIKOL010000276.1 GCA_903829085.1 uncultured Anaerolineales bacterium
AAAGCCCGTCTGGTAGCTGGTGCCACCGACCTGATGCTCGAACTCGAACGCGGTGTCCGCAAAGGCATCCAGACCGTGATCGACATCACCCGCCTGCCGGACCTCGACCGCATCACCATCGACCACGATGATACTATTCATATTGGCTCGTTGGTGACTCACAATGCAGCCGCTTCCTCCAAGCTGCTGCGCGAGCGCGCCTTTCCGCTTGTCAGCGCAGCCTGGCAGGTGGGTGCTCCCCAGATCCGCAACCGGGCTACTGTGGCTGGCAACCTGGTCACCGCCAGCCCCGCCAACGATACCATCACCCCCTTGATGGCGCTTGGAGCCTGGGTAACGCTGGCTTCTGTGGGTGGCACACGCCGCGTACCGCTGGAAAACTTCTATACCGGCGTCCGCAGGACTGTGCTCCAACCGGAAGAGATGCTGGTGGAGATTGCCTTCCCGGCGTTGAAAATCGGTCAGTGCGGCACATTTTTAAAACTGGGACTGCGCCGCGCCCAGGCGATTTCCCTGGTCAATGCCGCGGTCGTCCTGACCATCGAAGCTTCCCGGGTTAAATTCGCAGCGATCACCCTGGGAGCGGTCGCCCCCACGATCATCCACGCTCCCGAGGCTGAAACGTTCCTGGTTGGCAAGGATTTGACCGACGAGGTTATCGCCCGGGCTGCTGAACTGGCTGCCGGAGCCTCCCGCCCGATTGACGACCTGCGCGGGTCAGCCGCATACCGCAAGGCCATGGTACAGATTTTGGTTCTGCGTGCCCTGCGTCTCCTGCGCACCGGGCAGGAGCGATCCCAGGTACCCGAGGCTCCGGTGCTGCTGTGGGGCAAAGCAGGCCTGGCAGCGAAGAAGAATTTTTCGGGTGGTACGTTCACGGCAGGCATCCCCATTCGCACAAAGATCAATGGCAGGGAATATACCTTCACGACCGGCTACGAAAAATCCCTGCTGCGGCTGCTGCGCGAGGAAGCCGGGCTGACCGGTACCAAGGAAGGCTGCGCTGAGGGCGAATGCGGAGCTTGTACCGTCTTCCTGGATGGCAAGGCAGTCATGGCCTGTCTCGTCCCTGCCCCACGTGCTGACGGGGCGGAGATCGTCACCATCGAAGGTCTCGGGTCTCCTCTTCCAGTTGGAGATGAATCCGGAAGCAGGAGGCTGCATCCCGTGCAGGCGGCGTTCATCGCTGACGGAGCGGTACAGTGTGGTTATTGCACACCGGGATTCATCATGTCGGCAACCAAATTACTGGAGGAACATCCACACCCGGACCGCGGTGAGATCACGCAGGCTATTTCCGGCAACCTGTGCCGCTGTACGGGGTATTATAAGATCGTGCAGGCGATAGAAGACGCGTCCAAATCGTAGGGGTAGACGATTTCTGCCCAAAGGGAGATCTGATATGGGAAAATACTCTAAATACCAACGCAAGTCGGCTGAAAAGAAAGGCATGAATCCGATTTGGCGCGGCATCGGCTGTCTCTTGATCGTTATCGTTCCGCTGGTGAGCTATATTTTGATGGTCCTGCTTGGTCCATTGGTCATCGCCACCGGGAAAATCCCCTACCAGCTACTGGGGCATGTAAATTTTCCCGCTTGGGTCTGGCGCTACCGGATTTTGAATGGCATTGCTCTCTTCATTCTCAACCTCAACAACCTGTGGTTCAACATCCTCGCCTTCTTTGTAATCCTGCTGGTCCTGACCGCGGTTACATCCCTGGTGTACTCGTTGATCTACTCCCTGGTCGGCCCGGCGCGTTATTCCGAAACGGATGCCCCCCCGTCCAAGTATAAAGCCAAGAAATATACCCGCTAAATGGATGAGTGCATCCGGTCTATATCTGGAAGCCACCCGGGTCTTGGTTTCAACATCAACACATTAACCCTATGAATAATTCAATCGGTCAGTCTTTCCCCCGCCTCGACGCCCATGACAAGGTCACGGGTAAAGCATTGTACTCCGGCGATATCGTCCGCCCGGGGATGCTGCATATGAAAACCCTGTTCGCCGGTCGTCCGCATGCCCGGGTGATCCGCATTGATACATCCGCGGCCGAGGCTCTGCCTGGTGTGGTGGCGATCTATACTGCCAGGGATGTACCGGTGAACGAGTAC
>CAIKOL010000277.1 GCA_903829085.1 uncultured Anaerolineales bacterium
CTCTTACCCATTCAGCCAGCAAATACCGGTTGAACGTAAAAAAGAGCGGGTGGAAATATCCGGCCAGTTCCGGGGTCTGCAAGGCTTTCTGGATGAAATCCGCCTGGGTTGAATTTTCCGCCCGGTAGATCTTTACTCTCCGCCCGAAGAAGGGAAAGACAAGGGTGAGATGCCCCACTTTGCTTCTCCACAGGGCGGGCATCAGCTCGGATGAATTACTCTTGATCTTCATGCTTCGGCAGCCTGGGAGCAGAAGGCAGGGTCGGGTCTAGCTTGCGAATGAACCTGTGGATTTGAAAACGGAACCAGTATTGATAAAGATCAAGCGGGTGTCCCTGGGTATGATAGCGGCGATAATAAAATTTCGTAAAATTATAGTTCCTCTGTGGCCAGGACATGAGTTTCCCATATTTTTGCAAGAACCTGCCGATAGAGTCAGGCCTGGACCTGGCATCTCTCAGGCGGGGGCCGGCATGCCAGCGCAGGATGGCCTGGATGTGGGGAGCAGCCACGATGGAATAGCCCTTGATCAGCAGATCAATGATCAAGGCGGTATCCTGACCATGTTTTAATTCCGGGTCATAGCCGGAAACCTGGAAAAACGGCTCACGCCGGACAACGGTGGAGGAGCCGCTCGTTCCAGGATTCCTTACCAGGAGGTTTGCCAGGTTCAGCTTGCCGGCTGCATTTTTGTAGGGCACGATCTGCCCATCCACCTGCGCATCCAGGCGCGTGACGATGCAATCGGGATGCTGTTCTTCGATCACGGCTGCCAATTTCTCAAGGTAATTCAATTCCCACAGGTCGTCGTCATCCAGGAAGGCCACATAGTCGCCGGTGGCCCGGGTGACACCCTGGTTCCGGGCCTGGGATACACCCGCGTAGGGGGGTAACTCGCAGAGCTGCACCGGCCGCGGCAGCCGGCTTTCATCCAGCGGCTTGCCGCCGTTATTGACCACGATGATCTCGTGCGCCGGGCAGGATTGATCCAATACACAATTGACGGCTTCGAGCAATAAGCCGGGCCAGTCACAGGTGGGGATCACCACTGAGATTCCAGTGCTCATTCTTCAGTCCCTGGCCGGGTTTGAAGCGTTACTATTGAATGGTTTCTTGATGAGATAGGCAATATCCGGATGGGTGACCAGTGCCTGAACCTGTTCTGCCGGCATTTTTCGGATCTTCCCGGTTACGACCCGGTCACGGAGTTCCTGCCATACCTGGTGCCGGATCATGACCCGTACGGGCACCAGGGGCAGCGCCAGGATCTTTGCCATGGAAAGCCGGTGTTTTCCTATCTCAATGATCATCTCACCATCCCGACCAATGCTGACCGCAATCTCGCGCGGGGTGCAGGTTTTCGCCAGGCCGGTTTCACCATACCGGAGACCATCGGGCACCCTGTAACCAGTGTTCCTGATCTCATTGAAAAGGCCATCCAAATAGGCACACCTGGCACTGACATCCTTTTCATTGCGACAGCCATGCCAATCAACCCCATTTTTCTTGATCGTCTCAAGGATCTTTTGGTAATAGGCGATTTCGGACCAGCCCACACCAGACTGAAAATGGGCTGTGAGCATGGTAAATATGGGGTCATCTTCAAAGCATTTTTCCATCAGGTCCCAATCGCCATCCTTAACATGACAATAGGGTCGGAGTTTTTTAGGCAGGGGGATCGTTTCTTTAATGATCTGATTGGGGTTTATCCACAACACTCGAAATGGAGTGATTTCCGCCCGATGCCTGTATCCGCTTATCATCCATGTCATTAATAATGTTCGGGTATGCCTATAAGCGCATTTAATTCGTGCTTTGGTTGAATCCATTAACCGTCTCTCTTTTCTCGTTGGAAAATGGTTGCTGCTTTTTTTTTGAAGGGCTTTACCCACGGGAATCCGCCTGCCTAGCGTCCTCCGTGTTCCATGCTACCCGCAGCGGATCCTTCCATCTGGAACTGCCAGGTCTGCCGCAGCAGGTACAGGGCATGCTTGCGTTCGATCAGCTTGCCGCTGCCAAAAGCATCACTGGCTTCCACATTAAAAGTGACCGCACTCTTCACCCGGTCAGCCAGGACGCCTCCCAGGCTGACGGAAACATTGATAAAGCATAGGCCCGGGGAAAGGTTGATCGGGTCGGTCTTGCAGACGATCGTCCCTTTGGCCGGAATCTTCTCCGGCAGGCCGCCCGCCGCCTCGCTGTTCAGCTGGAATAAAGTGGGGCCGGATAGGTCATGGATCGTTAAATTGAAGTGAGGTTTTACCAGCTCGCGGGCGGCTTCATACTGGATCTCGATCTGCAGCGGGTCGCCGCTGCTGATATAACTGTTCTGACTGAGCACCGACTTGACGGTCAGCGCCTTGATCTTGGCCTGCTTTGACCCCTTGCGGTCAACCCGCTCCGCCAGCGAGACCGAGGCCTGCGCATTGGTGGCCTGGATGTAAGCATCCACCACCTCCGAGGCATCCCCGCTCATCTTGAGTTGTCCCGCATCCAGCCAATAGGCCTTCTCGCACAGCGTGGTGATGGCAGCCATGCGGTGGCTGACGAACAGCACCGTCCGGCCGCCGCGGGCCACATCGCCCATCTTGCCCAGGCACTTCTCCTGGAACTCCGCGTCGCCCACCGCCAGCACCTCGTCCACGATCAGGATATCCGGGTCCAGGTGGGCGGCCACGGCGAAGCCCAGGCGGATGTACATGCCGCTGGAATAGCGCTTGACCGGCGTATCGATGAACAGCTCCACGCCCGAAAAATCCACGATCTCATCGAACTTGCGGGTGATCTCCTGGCGGGTCATGCCCAGGATGGCCCCGTTCAGGTACACATTCTCCCGCCCGGTCAGGTCGGGGTGAAAACCGGTGCCCACCTCCAGCAGGCTGGCGATGCGCCCCCTGATCTTTACCTCGCCGGTGGTGGGGGCGGTCACTTCCGAAAGGACCTTCAGCAGGGTGCTCTTGCCGGCCCCGTTGCGCCCGATGATGCCCAGCGCCTCCCCCTGTTCAATATTAAAATTCAAATCCTTCAACGCCCAGACGATCTCGCCGTCGCGGTTGGAATGGTCGCTCCTCCCGATCTTGAGCAGCGGATTGGGCTTGCCGCGTGCCCTGGCCCACCAGACGCGCAGGTCGTTCGACAACGTACCCGTGCCGATCTGCCCCAGGCGGTAGGATTTGGAGAGGTTTTCTACAGAGATGACGGTGTTCATCTACACTGTATCCATGAACGTGGCTTCCACCCGGTTGAAGATCACGATCCCGATGAAGAGCACCACCAGCATGAAGCCGAAACTGTAAGCCAGGTTGGGCAGGTTCACCTCGCCGGCCCCCAGGAAGGCATAGCGGAAGCTCTCCACGATGGGCGTCATCGGGTTGGCCATGATCAGCCATTGGAAGCGCTGCGGGAAGGAGGAGATCGGCAGGATCACCGGCGTGGCATACATCAACAGCTGCACGCCGAACTGCACCAGGAAACGCAGGTCGCGGTACTTGGTGGTCAGCGAAGAGATGATGATGCCCAGCCCCAATCCCAGCCCAGCCATCAGCAGCACCAGCAGCGGCGTGAGCAGCATCCAGGCATTGGGGTGCAACTGGCTGCCCGACAGGGCGAAATAGCCCATGAACGCCAGGAAGAAGGCGAACTGGATGGAAAAGGTGATCAGGTTGGAGATCAGGATCGAAACCGGCACCGCCAGGCGGGAGAAATACACCTTGCCGAACAAATTGGCATTATTGATGAAGGTATCCGAGGTCTTGGTCAGGCAGGAGGCAAAATAGGACCAGATGACCGTGCCGGACATATAGAACAGGAACTGCGGCAGGCCGTCGGTGGGCAGTTTGGCCACGTTGCCAAAGATGACCGTGAAGATGATGGTGGTCAGCAGCGGCTGGATCAGGAACCACAGCGGCCCCAGCAGCGTCTGCTTGTAGGCTGAGACGAAATCCCGCTTCACGAACAGCAGCACCAGGTCGCGGGCGCGCCACAGCTCGCGCAGGCGCAGGTCCAGGAAGCCGCGCTTGGGGCGGATGATCTTGGTCCAAGTCTCGTTCGGGGCGGCAGGGTTTTGGGAGGTCATGGGTACCATCGATGAGAGAATTCATTTTGCCATACATGCCAGACTGCGTCAAGCGCACATGGCCTCAAACTTAGGCTGTTAAAGTAGCAATCCCACTCCGCAAATTCCCCCTTGACAAATTAGCACATATGTTCTATAATACCTTCCAACGCTGAACATGTTTTTTTCTTCCC
>CAIKOL010000278.1 GCA_903829085.1 uncultured Anaerolineales bacterium
ACCCATCTGAGTACAAATTGGGTCGTGATGCCGGGATGGGAAAAGATACGTTCTTACGTGGGAACGCCTTTGAAAGTGAAGGGGGAAGTAATCGGTTTCCTGGACCTGACCAGCCTGACTGCAGGCTTCTATAACCAGGCACATGCCGACAGGTTAAAGGCATTCGCCGACCAGGTTGCAATCGCGGTTGAGAATGCGCGCTTGCTGGAAGAGGCCCGCCAGCGCGCCGATCAATTGGCAACCCTGCTGGATATCGGGCAGGCGCTCACATCCGGCCTGGAACTGGATAAGCTTCTCAAGGCGCTGCTAGAGAAGTGTAAGCGCGTCCTGCCGATCGAAGCCTTTTATGTTGCAACTTATAATAATGAAACCGGGATGATCGGGTTCCCCCTGTTCTATGACAATGGGGAGACCAGTGCATTTCCCCCTGACGATATTCACAATTCTCCGGGATTGACCGGGTACATCATCCAAACCCGCAAGATGTTGTATATACCGGATATTACTGCCAAGGAATCCGCAGGGGTCTATCCATTCAATGAGGTCGGTGGAGACCCGAGCCGTTCCTACGCCGGCGTACCTCTCATGGTGGGGGAACGGGTGGTAGGCGTCATCTCCATACAAAGCTCCCAGCCGGATGCTTACCATCCTGACCAGATCCGCCTGTTGGAAACAATCGCCACCCAGATCGCAGGAACCATCGAAAACGCCAGGCTGTTCGAGGAAGTGCGCCAGCAAGCCGAAGAGATGACGGCGCTTTTTGATATCGGTATTACGATCACCTCCGGCCTGGATATGGAACAGGTTTTAAGAACTTTGCTGGAGAAATGCCGGCAGGTTCTGCCTGTGGAGGGGTTCTATATTGCCATCCTGGATCCGGACACCAGCTTTATCCACCATCCGCTGGCCTTTGATACAGGCGAATACCTGCAGATTCCCACCCGTGACATTCGTAAGAATCCGGGCCTGAGCGGGCAGGTGATTAACACCCGCCATACGCTCTATATCCCGGATTTCCTGGCTCCGAATGCAAATACGACCATGCAGATCTTTCGCACCACCGGAACATCCCCACGGGCCTATGTAGGCGTACCCATGATCGTGGGGGAGCGAGTGGTGGGTGTTATTTCAATGCAAAGCTACAAGCCGAATGCATATGATCCTGACCAGATCCGCCTGTTGGAAACGATCGCCACCCAGGCCGCGGTGGCTATCGAAAACAGCCGCCTGTATGCCAAGGCCCAGCAGGAGATCCGGCAGCGCCAGAAAGCCGACCGCCGTTACCGGGCTTTATTCGAACAGAGCCATGACGCCGTGTATATTCATGATTTTCAAGGGAATCACCTGGAAGTCAATCAACGCGCGGCAGATATGCTCGGTTACACGGTTGAAGAATTGACGCATATGTCTGCAAAGGATGTTTCAGATCAGAAGGAAGCGACTGGAGATATCCTGGAAAGATTGCTAAGAAGGGAAAATATTCCCCTCTATGAACGGGTTCTCCTTAAAAAGAGCGGAGAGAAAGTAACCGTCGAAATAAACGCTGAACTGGTAAGTGATAATGATGGGACTCCAATCCATATCCAGAGTGTGGCCCGGGATATTTCTGAACGCAAACAGAACGAAACAGTTCTACGGGAAGCCAATCAACAACTGCGCGACCAGCTGGTGGAAATTGAAGCGCTCCAAGCCCAGTTGCGCGAGCAAGCCACTATTGACCCATTAACCGGTCTCTTCAACCGTCGTTACCTCGAAGAGACCCTGGCGCGCGAATTTCAACGCGCCGGGCGTGAAAAAAGCACTGTCTGCCTGACCATGATGGATATTGACGGGTTTAAGGCGTTCAACGACGCGCATGGGCATGATGCCGGAGATGCACTTTTAAGAAAGCTGGGTGAAATGCTGCGCTCCGAGATCCGCGCTTCAGATATTTCCTGCCGTTATGGTGGTGAAGAGTTCCTAATCGTCATGCCGGGCGCTTCGCTAGAGAAAGGCTTCGAACGCGCCGAGAATTTGCGCACTGCCTTTTTGGCGCTCGACATTGAGCACCTGGGGGTGAGATTGAATGCCACCTTGTCCATTGGAGTGGCAATCTACCCACAGCACGGCATGACCTGGGAGGAGGTGCTGCATGCTGCCGACCAGGCGATGTACGCTGCAAAGCAGGCCGGCCGGAACTGCACCCGCACCGCCCCTTAAAAAAACGCCCGCAGGCGTTTTTTTATGTATCTTCTCAAATGTCCGGGGTGTGGGGTGTTTTTGGCAGGCGAAGCCTGCCAAAAACACCCCACTTTCCCCCTGTATTGAGATGATACTATTTTTATTTCTTCTTTGGCTC
>CAIKOL010000279.1 GCA_903829085.1 uncultured Anaerolineales bacterium
CCGCGAAGCGGCCCGCCCAACACCCCCATCTCTTTCCCTACTTCACGGAGATTCCTTAAGATTGACAGATGGTTTCAGCGGCGGATGTATTATGATTAAGCAACCCGGAGCGTATTCAATGCTTTCTCCCAATCAGTTTTTCTCACCCATCCCCTCTATTCACCGTCTGGCTGCTGGGACAGCTCGGCCACTAATAGGTGCAAAATGAATTCCATGGAACGCCTCAAGTCCCGTTTGCAGGGCCTGCCGGTCGACCGGCCTCCGAACCTGGATATTGTGATGACCTTCGCCGCCCACCATATCCGCAAACCGTTGTCTCAATTTTATCTGGATCATCGTGTATTGGTGGATGCCAACCTGTCTGCTGCGGAAGATTTTGACCTGGATATTGTCCAGGCTATTTCCGACCCGTTCCGCGAGGCTTCTGACTTTGGTCTGGAAGTGGAATTCCCTGCGGATAACTTGCCGATCAACCGCAAACCGCTGCTGGTCGAACCCGAAGACATCCAGAAACTGGTCGTGCCGCACCCGGCTACAAGCCCGCGCATGAGCGACCGGCTTGATGCGGTCCGCCTGTTTCGTGAAAAGGTCGGGGGCCAAATCCCTATCATGGGTTGGGTGGAGGGCGCTCTGGCCGAAGCGGCCGACTTGCGCAGCGTCTACCTGACCATGACCGACCTGGTCCGTCGCCCTGCTTGGCTGGAAGAATTGCTCGAGATCTGTGTCCAGGTCGAGATCGCCTTTGCCCGCCTCCAGGTGCAGGCTGGAGCCGACATCATCGGGCTGGGCGACGCGGTGGCCTCCCAGATCTCCCCCGCCATGTACCGGCGTTTTGCATTACCCTATGAACAGCACATTTTTCAGGCAGTCCATGAGATGGGTGCCCTGGCACGCCTGCATATCTGTGGTAATACCAGTCGGATCATCCCCGACATGCTGGCCAGTGGTGCGGATATCATCGATCTCGATTGGATGGTGGATATGCAGTCCGCCGCTGGGCAATTTGGCGATAGAATATCGTTCTTGGGAAACGTAGACCCGGTGGCGGTCATGCTCCAAGGCACCCCGCAGGGTGTCTTCGCTGCCACAGCAGCCTGCATGCAGGCAGGGGGTCCGCGGTCGATCAGCGCTGCCGGCTGTGAGATCCCGGATGGCACACCCGAAGAAAATTTTCACGCCCAGACCCGTGCTCTGTGGTCGACACGGGATGGAGAGTTTTCCGATCTCAAAAAGTGATTCAAAAAAAAGGAGCTGTTATGTATTTCGATCTTCCCCTCGAACAATTAAAGACCTATAAACCGGATCGCACCGAACCGGCAGATTTCGACCTCTTCTGGGAACAGACTCTTGCTGCTGCCCGCTCCTTACCACTTGCAGCAGTTTTTAAACTGGTTGATTCTGGCCTAAAACTGGTCGATGTGTTCGATGTGACCTTTAATGGGTATGCGGGCCAACCCATCAAAGGCTGGCTGGTGCTTCCGCGTCAGCGCACCGGCAAATTACCTTGCGTGGTTGAGTACATTGGTTATGGCGGTGGGCGCGGCCTGCCCTGTGATTGGCTGTTCTGGGCATCGGTTGGCTATGCTCATTTCGTGATGGATACGCGCGGCCAGGGCAGTGTCTGGCTGAACGGCGATACGCCTGATAATGAACCCGAAGGCGGCAACCCGCAAGCCCCTGGTTTCATGACCCGCGGGATTCTCAAGCCTGAAACCTACTATTATCGGCGCCTCTTCACCGATGCTGTCCAGGCGGTGGAAACGGCCCGCACCCATCCGGCTGTGGATGCACAGCGCGTGGCGGTAACAGGTGGTAGCCAGGGAGGCGGGATCACCCTGGCAGTCTCCGGATTGGTTCCTGACCTGTCGGCTGTCATGCCCGATGTACCCTTCCTGTGCGCCGACCGCCGCGCCACCGAGATCGTGACCAGC
>CAIKOL010000280.1 GCA_903829085.1 uncultured Anaerolineales bacterium
ACCAGATCCAGCCAGGCGGGGTCATCCACCAGGTCGATCTTTGTCAGCACAACGATGCCAGCTTTGATTTCAAGCAGGTCCAGGATGGCAAGGTGCTCGCGCGTCTGCGGCATGATGCCTTCATCGGCAGCAATGACCAGCAGTGCGGCGTCAATTCCTCCCACGCCAGCCAGCATATTCTCAATGAAGTCCCGGTGACCGGGAACATCCACAATACCAATTTCCTCGCCACCTGGCAAAGTCAGCCAGGCAAAGCCGAGGTCAATGGTCATTTCGCGTTCTTGTTCTTCTTTCAGACGGTCTGGATGGGTGCCGGTGAGCGCCGCGACCAGGGTGGATTTGCCGTGGTCTACGTGTCCGGCGGTGCCGATAACGCGCATAAGGCCTCATTATTCCAGGGGCACGGACTAGCGTGCCCCTGCTGTGGCGTGATTACTTGGTGCTCATGATCCGTTCATAAGCCGATAGCAGTTCATGGATCTGGGAGAGCATGCCCTGGAATAACTGCTCATTGGCCTCTTTGGTCTGCTGGAGCACATCTTGTTGGGTTTGGGTCAGGTCTTCAAGGGCAGTCAGCCGTTCTTCAATTTTGACAATATTCCCGCGTGTATCTTTATGAGTTTCATCCTGGGACAGGGTAAAACTGGTCCAGCGTTTCTGGTCATCCGCTTTAAAGGTGACCCATTCCTGGCGGAAACGGTCCTCAGCCAGCCGTTGCATTTCGGTGATTTCGTTGATCCGGCGCTCGAATTTCTGGACGATTTCCTCGTATGTTTCCTGGGTCCGTTTGATGGCGCGCTGAGCCACTTCCCAATCCTGCAAGTTGCGGTTCATGGTTTCAGATATTTTGGGAAGCGAGTTCAGGCGTTCTTCCCATTCCTTCCAGGTGCGGTTGCGCTCCACCTGGGCCCGGGCCTGTAATTCAATGAAGTTTGCCTGGGCCTGGCGGCGTTCTGCCTCATTTGCCAGGATATCATTCAGACGGGTCTCAATGCGTCGGATACTGTCAGTAAACAGGTCGTTCTTCTCGCGCGCTTCGTCCAGCCGTTTGCGCGCTGCGCTGAGTTCTCCTTGAAGGTCAGCCAGGCGTTTACTATCCTGGCGACGGGGTTCTTCAGCTGCTTTTTGCGCCCGCTGGATATCTTCAACCGTCCTGACCATCGCTTGCATGCGAATTTCCCAATCCGCGCTCATTTTATCGTGCCGGATCTCTTCATCCGCGTGGGTCTTGAGTTCACGCTTGATCTCGGCAATGGGTTCTTTTATCTTGCGTACTTCTGCGACCGACTTAATAATTCCATCCAACTGGATTTGATACTGTTGCTCAAATTCCGGTAGCTGGACCTGGCGTTTTTTATCCAGGTCGTCAATATACTTCACCAATTCCGTGCGTTGCTGGGTCAGGGCTGTATCAAACTGTTCGATCCGGGCGGGGGTCGTTGACAGTTTTGAGATCTGGTTGGTGAGTTCCTTGATCTTTTTGTTGGCTACTTTCAACTCGCCTTCAAGGTTGCTCGCCCGCTGAACAAGCACCTCCACGGTATCTTTATCTTTACGATATTCTTCGTCCAGCCAGTCAAGCCGCTTGATAATTTGTTCGAAATCCATCTGTCTCCTCCGGTGGGGCGGGGGTGGTTTATTGTTTGAAAATACCCTTTTTTGATTATACTGCGTATCCGCTGCGATCTTATCCCGCAGACGATTCTCAGCACTTCACGATGGGGGCTTCTTGTGGCAATTTCCCTGGCACCGCCCGCCTCATGCTCCCGGTGTCTTTTCCGGAGGGCAGGTGGAGTAGTTTTTAGCCGAACGACCATCCTACGGGGACGATAAAGCCGTTACTCCGTTTTCATGATCTACTGATTCTATCCAAAAGACAGAAGAGTGAATTGGGTTATTGGCCCAGGTGGGTAAAAATTGCCGGGAGGTTCGTCCATAAAGGGACTACCCATTGTGGGAATAAACCCAGCAGGAGCAGAGCCAGGAAGCCAATGGTCAGCAGCACGCGTTGAGCCCCTGTCTCACGGGATTCCCAATTGGCGGCTGTGGAGCCAGAGGCGAAAGCCAATATCACGCGGATCGCGCTGAAGATAAGCCCGCTGGTACCAAGCAGAACCCAGCTGACCACCGGCAGGGAATTGGAGGCCAGTCCTTCCCAGATGGCTTGATGGGGAGGAAACCCAGCCAATAAAGGCATTCCAGCCAAAGCCAGGTTGGCCAGCACCAACCCGCAAGTCGCAAAAGGCCAGGCGCGTCCCAGGCCTTTAATATCACCCAGCATCAGTGTGGGTGAATCCTCTTTTAAAATGGTTAATGCAAACGCCCAAACAGCCAGGCTGAGGCTGCGGGGCACAAGCAGCATAAAGAATATATTCAGTCCTACGGTCCCCCCCAGGCTGATGGTCAGGATGGAGAACCCGGTCTCCATGATGACCGCATAACCCAGGATGCGTCCCAGGTGACGCTGAAAAGCTGCCAGGAGACCCCCGCTGACAACCATGAGGATACCGACGGTTGTCAAAATGCTGCCCAGGGCAGGCGCATCGCGCAGCCAGGTGTAGTGGTCCAGGAATCCCAACCCGAAAAATAGAACCACGGTGGGGAACATCCATAAAATGAAACCAACTGTATAAGGGGAGGCTTCTTCCATCAACAAAGGGATCCAGCTGGAAAAAGGGAAAACTGCCAGCAGGAAGGAGAAACCCAAACCGATCAGGATGGCTGCTTGTTGCACCAATCCCAGGTCGCCGGGGTTGGCCTCGATCCCCGCCAACAGCCAGCCGGAGAAGAGAATGAATGGCATGCCGAGCGTCTGGAAAATTAAGAAGCGGATCAACCCCCTTCCGGGCTTTTCACCTGGTGCAGACAGCAGGGGGATGGAAAGGAGCACCGCCATTTCGATGAGCAGGGCCGCATACAGAAATGGTTCGACCGCCAGAGCAGCTACCAGGAGGGCGGTGATGGCCAATCCCAGGGAACTCAGGCGGCGGGCTGCCTTAATTGCGGGCGCTGCGGCAAACCAGGCGATGGCCGAGCCGTAGACCAGGACCAGTAAAGTCCGGTCGTTGGACCCCAGCACCAGGTGCCGTCCCAGGATTTCGAAGGAAGACGAAAGCTTGAAAGACCAGCTCCCGATCGTCATGACAGTGTCAATCGGTAGCAGCCAGGCAGCCAGGGTTAACAACAGGGTAAAGATACAGGCAACCAGGGCGATCACTTTCCGGTTGCGGACCAGCAGGAGGCAACCTGCCACGAGGAGTGGAAGGAAAATCCACAGGACCGGTGCACTCATGGCTTTTCTTCCTCCGGTATGTTCAGGAAGTAGGCTCCGGTTAATGCCAGGCCAAGGTTGACGGTGGACAACAAGGCAGCCACCAGGGCGGAGCTTTCCACCGCAGCATAAAGGATCTCAAAGCCAGCCATGACCGTCAACAGGCCCAGGATCACCCTGAAAGGCTGCGCGCTGATACCGAGTTGAAGGATCCCCATTCCAATCAGAAGTAGGCTGCCCCAGGCGATGGGCAGGCTGAGTCCCAGCCAGCTGGAAGCCCGCAGGGAGAGAATAAAAGTGGTGGCAATAATGATCCCAGCGGTGAAAAGGCGAAACAAGCGCCCCTGGGGCCAGGATGTCTCAGTCTCTTGAGCAGGGTCTTTATTCAATTGGGCGATGCCCAGGATGGCACAGACCATCCAACCGGTGACCAGTTTGACCGCTGCCATTGAAACAGGCCAATGGGTTTGGACCAGCCAGAAAATCACCAGGTACTGGGCTGCAAGCAAACCAATCCCCCAGCGCCAATTCCGCTGGAGCAGCAGACCAATGCAGGTGACCAGCGCAAGAACGAGGACAATCCAATTTAGTATCGTGACCATGCCTAGCGGCCCTGTGTGGAGAGAACGGAGAGTATCAAAGCCAACAACAGCAGGGACCAGAGCAAGCCGCCTTCCCCTTCCAGTGAGGAGGTAAGCAGCCCGGCGATCCTATAGAAGAAATCGTAAAAGACCGTCATGGTTTTATAAACCCATTCGAGGCGGAAGAGACGTGTCCATTGGCTGGAACTGCTGGCAGGTTTGAGCCGCACCAGCACGGTTAGCGCCAGGGCGGTGAACCCGGCTGCCAGAACGTTGGCGATGACCGCTGCCCACCATTGACCAAGGTTACCTGCCCCTTCCCACCCCCAGATTCCGAGCAGGATCGCCATGGCTGCCAGCATGAACAGCCCGGTTGGATAGAGAACCTTCGTCCATCTTTCCTGCGATTCAAGGCTGGTCTCTCCGGGATGGAGGGCGTGTCGGATGAAGCCAGCCATAAATAATCCTTGAGCTGGCAGGAACGGGATCACAGCCAGCCAGAAGGTCTGGTTCCCGGTCTGCCAGGCGGATGCGGTGGGCGAGAAGGGCAGGGTTGAAAGGCCCCACAGACCCAGCAGGGGCAGCCAGGTAATATTCCTCTGGCGTGCCGAGAAAAGGAACAATAACCCGCCGCCCAGGATGAGCATGACTCCCCAGCCGATACTCCCGCTTGGATTCCCATTCAGGCTGGCGGCAACAGATAAAGAGGCCATCCCCAGCACCCAGAACGGGCGCCCCAGGATCTCATCGGAGGCGCGCAGCCACATCCAACCCGCGTAGAGTGCTGCCACCGCTGCCAGGACGAGTAAAAAAGGGACCAGGGATGATTTCAAGGCGCTGGCTGGAATACGCGCCAGCAGGCTCAGGCTGGCTGCCGCCGAGACCAGCCGCAGGGTGGTCCCGAAACCGCGCCGGAGCACGTTTTCCTTCCGGTAGGGCAGGTGCAGGGGCAGGACACCCAACCGCAAACCTGCCGCGATCAACAGGTAAATGCCGGCGCTGGCAGGGGTGGCACGAAAGCTCATCAGTATTCCGCCTGCCGTGCTGACCAGGTTGGCCCACAGGACCAGCCCGGTGCCTGCGAGGCGCGCTGCAAATGCGATCACCACACCCTGGTTTTGTTCCTCGCCTTCCGTGGAGCGCAGCATGGCCACCAGCTCAGCCAGGTCAATTGCGGACCACACCAGCACAAGGGTCAGCGGATTTTCGGCGCCTACCGCCAGGATGCCCAGCGCCGTCAGCAGCAGGGTCGCGGCCCAGGCAGACGGGCTGCTCTCCGCCCGGACGACCGATGTCCAGATGACCGCGGCTGCCAAAGCGATCATGGAAAGGGCATAGGGCCAGGATATCCCGTCTGCCAGCCAGGTGGGCGCAAAGAAGAAGAGATTCACCGGTTGCCAGGGGGCCATGGAAATACTTTGGGGAAGGCGGATCTGCCACAGGAAAATGCTGATGAGCGCCAGGACAGATCCCCCGGCGGCGATCATCCAGGGATATTTAAAGTTGGGCCGCACAAAACGCAGGATTACCAGTGTCAGTGCGGTGATGAGCATGAAAAGGATGGGCAATAGAATTAACATAGTTCGAGGCAATTGTATCAGAAACGTTGCCCCTTTCCTGGGGTTCTCAATTACAATACAGCTTATCCTGTTCATGGAGAGTGTTTAATGCCTAAAACCTTGCTTATAGTCAATCCTACTTCCGGTCGCGGCCTTGCTGAACGTTCCCTGCCGTTAATGGAACAGGAATTAAAAAAATACAACATTGATTACAAATTGGTGTTGACCGAACGTCCCTGGCACGCGGCGGAATTGGCTGAACAAGGCGCCCGGGATGGATTTGAGAATGTCATCGTTGCCAGCGGTGACGGGACCGCCAATGAAGTGCTGAACGGCTTGATGCGGGCCAAAAACGCTGGATTTGGAAACACCGCCATGGGACAGATTGCGGTTGGCACCGGGAACGATTTCGCTTATGGCATGGGAATTCCTGGCGGAGTGGAAGTGGGCTGCAAGATCCTGGCTGACAACTACCGCCGCCGCGTGGATGTGGGGATTGTCAAGGGTGGCGACTATCCCGATGG
>CAIKOL010000281.1 GCA_903829085.1 uncultured Anaerolineales bacterium
CGCCGCCCCCACAACCCCACTCATTGATAAGATACGAAGAATCGGATGTAGAAGCCCGTCGTTCCCAAAACTGGCTAAGGGGGTCTGGATGGACCCTTTTCTTGTCTGCTTCAGATTGTTCTAGTCGTGCTCCCTACTGCAAGATTACCGGGTCTATTCGACGGAATTCAAAAAAAAGCCACAAGAAAACCCTTGACAAAATAGAACAAATGGTCTATATTAGCCAAAGAGTGATAGTACAAATGTTCTATTGAGACAAAGGAGGCTGTCATGAATTCAAGTTATCAGAACAACCGGGGATTTGGTTCGACCCTCAAAGGCCTAACCCTGCGACGTGGGCTGGCCTGGGGTATCATCATCATCGGCGCATTGGTCGCGTTTGAGGTGTTTAACTACAGCACTACCCAGTTCGCTTTGAATGATGTTCTGGGTGACCTGCGCTTTGCCGGGATACGCTGGGCCACCATCCTGGCGCTGGCTTTTTGCGGTATTGACTTCGCCGGGATCGCCCGTCTTTTTACCCCGGAGCAGGGGCGGGATGAGCCTGCCGAAGTCTGGTACCTGTTCGGGGCCTGGCTCCTGGCAGCCGCCATGAATGCAACCCTCACCTGGTGGGGGGTGGCTGTCGCCATTTCCAGTCATACCAACCTGAGCAGTGAAGTCATCAGTATGAATACCCTTACCAAGGTGGTGCCGGTCTTTGTGGCGGTCATGGTCTGCCTGATCCGCGTCCTGATCATCGGGACCTTCTCCGTCAAGGGCGATAAATTGTTCAGCCAGGCGGATATCCGCAGCGCATCCCATCGCCCGGCAAATGTCCAATCAACCAGTTCAATGGGTTCCCACACAGCTTCCGTTGGCTCGTACCGGCCGGTCAGCAAGGTGGCCCGCCCTGAATCGAATTACGCCCGCCAGGATCCAACATATCATAATCTGGCGATGCAGAGCAAACCGGTGCGGGAAGCGGAATACGTTGATACTCCTCGCAATTCCTAGCTTATCCCAGGAACCATGCTGAACCAGCGATCCTATTCACATTTCAACGAGACAGCCGCATCAAGCAAAGGCGGCTGTCTGTCAATCTACCTGTTACCCCCGCTAGCAGTGATCAGCATAGGGGCTTTGGTGATTGCGCTTGTACTCGCGACCCCGGCAGCTCCTGCTTCGGCTCAAATCCCGGAGCAGACCCTGGAACCAAGTGTCGGTAATCTGCTTTCACCCATCTCGCCTGTTTTCACTCCCGAAGTCCAATTTTGGGCGGTCAGGATAGGTTCCTGGGCCTCCACAGCCGGGCTGGATCCGAACCTGGTCGCCACTGTCATGCAGATCGAGTCCTGCGGCGATCCCCGTGCGGTTTCACGTTCCGGGGCGATGGGGCTGTTCCAGGTGATGCCCTACCATTTCACCTCCAGCGACGACCCTTATGCGCCTGACACCAACGCCTTGCGCGGAACGGATTACCTCCGGCGTTCCATGGATGCAGCCCAGGGTAATGCGCGCCTGGCGTTGGCCGGCTACAATGGTGGCATTGGCGTGATCGATTGGGCAGAAACTGCCTGGCCTGTCCAAACCCAGAATTACGCCTATTGGGGGAGCGGGATCTATTCTGATTCTTCCAGCGCGGCCAGCGATAGCCCGCGTTTGCAGGAATGGCTGGCTGCCAATGGAATTTCCCTTTGCCGGCAGGCTCATACCCGCCTGGGGCTTACTCCTTAGATGAATTTCCAGAAGTCTTCAACAGGGGCAGGTAGATACAGAAGGTCGTACCTTTGCCTTCCGCTGAATCAACCTCGATCCGTCCCCCATGGTGGTTAATGATCCAATAGGCGATCGACAGACCCAGTCCAAACCCGCCAATCTTTGAACGGGTGCGGGATTTTTCCGCGCGGTAGAAGCGCTCAAAGATGTGCGGCAGGTCTTCGGCTGGAATCCCGAGACCGGTATCTCGCACGATCAACCGGGCGTTGTCGCCCACTTTCCCCAGGCTGAGAAACACTTCACCGCCCTGCGGCGTGTATTTGATGGCATTTGCGATCAGGTTAATGAGCACCTGTTTCAACCGGTCACGGTCACCATTGATCAGGATCTGGTCAATCTCTGGTAGCTTGATTTGCACCCGTTCCCGCGCCAGGATGCGCATTTCTTTGAACACTTCCAGCAGGAGCGTATCCATTTCAACCGGAGCGAAGTGCAGGGGTAGCTTTCCTGATTCAGCCTGTGTTTCCAGCAGTAGATCCCCTACCAGGCGCGTCATGCGGTCTGCTTCGTCCTCAATGCTATCCAGCGATTCCTCGTCCACCTGTTTCATGCGCCGCATCAGGTCTGCATTGCCCTTGATGACGGTTAGGGGTGTGCGTAGCTCATGGCTCACATCTGCCAGGAAGCGCTGCTGGGAGGTGAAGAGTTGCTCCAGCCGTCCCAGGGTATCATTGAATGCGGTCACCAGGCGCCCCATCTCATCGTTTTGAGCGCCTCGCTGGGGGATGCGTTGGGACAGGTCATCCGCGCCTGAGATGCGCAGGGCACTCTCAGTGATATGAACCAGGGGCGAGAGCGCCTGTCCGATGAAGAACCAGGATAGCGTCGCTGCAAAGAGGATGGCTGACAGGGAAATGATTATGATGGTCTGGACCAGGGCCTGGCGGGTGGTATCCACCATGCTCATACTGGCTGCCACCTGCAGGGTCCCGATCGGACGCCCTCCGGCATCCAGCGGGACATTCAGAACGCGCAAGTGGACTTTTTGGACCAGCGAGTTGCGGTAGATGGCCCTTTTCAGTTGATAGCCGACTGGGTCGAACGGCTGGTTGATCTGACCAAGGCCCGGGGAAGAGGAAACCAAGCGTCCATTTTTATCCCAGATCTGGTAGTACACGAATGAGGTCAGGTTGAGTTTTGGCAGGGTTTCCTGGCTGAGTTCCCCCGCCGGTCCTACCCGCCAGCCAAGCAGCAGGTCATTGGCAGTTTGATTCAGGGTGGTGTCCACCTGGGTCACCAGCAGAATGTTGACCAGTGAATAGAGCAGGATGCCAAAGATTAGCAGAATGCCCCCTGTAAGCGCTGAATATAAGATTGTCAGGCGTAAACGCAGGGACATTACGGGTTCTCGCGCAGGACATAGCCCACGCTACGTACGGTATGGATCAAGCGTAGTTCATTTTCCGCTTCCAATTTTTGGCGCAGGTAGCGGATGTAAACTTCAAGAACATTGCTTTCACCGCCGAAATCGTAACCCCAGACACGGTCGAAGATGATCTCGCGTGTCAGAACCTGACGCGGGTGGCGCAGGAAAAGTTCAAGCAATTCGTACTCTTTGGCTGTCAACGGGATAAGGCGCTTGCCGCGTGTCACCTGCCTGGAAACGCTATCCATGGTCAGGTCGGCGAACTGGTAGACCTGGTTGCGCTCGGTTTGTGTGCGGCGCAGAAGGGCGCGCATGCGGGCAAGTAGTTCCTCGAGGTTGAACGGTTTGACCAGGTAATCGTCCGCACCGGCATCCAGACCCTGCACACGGTCCTGAACGGTATCCTTGGCGGTCAGCATCAAAATTGGCAGGCTGCCTCCCATGCGCAGGCGGCGGCAGACCTCCAGCCCATCCATCCCGGGCAGCATCCAGTCCAGGATGACCAGGTCTGGGTGGTGGTCGTGCGCCAGGTTCAGGCCGGTGCGACCGTCGGTGGCAATGTCCACCAGGTAGCCTTCATAAGCCAGCCCGCGCTGGAGCACTTTCAGGATGGCCGGATCGTCTTCGATAATTAGAATGCGTTCGTTCATGGTTCGCCTCTGTCCACAATATACCACAATCTTTTGGTAGAATGGTGTCATGTCGCTCTCTAAACGGATTTTTGACCTGCTGGTAACCACAGTCGGCCTGGTGGTGATCCTGCCACTCCTGGGTGTCATCAGCCTGCTGGTCTGGATCTTCCTTGGCACTCCCATTCTGTTCCGCCAGCCACGCCCAGGCTACAAGGGCCGGCCCTTCATAACTTATAAATTCCGGACGATGACGAACCGCTGCGGGCCGGACGGAAACCTGTTGCCGGACGCCGAGCGGCTAACCCCCTTTGGGCGTTTCCTGCGTTCCACCAGCCTGGACGACCTGCCCCAGCTCTTGAACGTATTACGCGGCGAAATGAGCCTGGTGGGGCCGCGTCCGCTCCTGATGAACTATCTGGGACTGTACACTGACGACCAGATGCGCCGGCACGATGTTCTCCCGGGCCTCACCGGTTGGGCGCAGATCCACGGGCGCAATACCATTGACTGGGACGAAAAATTCCGCCTGGATGTGTGGTATGTGGATCACCGCTCCTTCTGGTTGGATCTACGGATATTGTGGCTGACGCCCTGGAAGGTTTTCAAGCGCGAAGGTATCAGTCAGCCCGGGCACGTTACTGCGGAGGAGTTCAAAGGCAAGCAGTAGTGGCTTTATTTTGGTATAATCTGCCTGTCGAATAACTTACCCGGAGACCAGTAACCATCCATCCGTTCAGAGACCTGCCGTTCGGTGCAAGGCAGGCGGAAAAGCGGCGAAATCCCCTCCGGTGTCTGTAGGCGGGTTACCGACCCGCTTTGCAGACAGTTGCTTTCGCAGGGGTAAAGGAGTGCAAAGTCTACAGACTTTGTGAGGCGCAGACAGAGATCTGCTCACTCCTGCACCGTAAGAAAGCCGGGTAGCGCCCGTTACTACGCCCATGAGAATAAAAGCAGGTGGCACCACGAGACGCCCCCCGAAGGAACCGGAACGACTGTTCCGGTGCTCGTCCTGCAAAGCGAGGGGCGTATTCTATTTCCTGATGGAGGTGCTTTATGTTGGACATCAACCTTATCCGTGAACAACCTGACCGGGTGCGCAAGGCGCTTTCTGACCGGCAAATGGATCCTGCGCCGGTGGATCGTATCCTGGCGTTGGACGCCCGCCGCCGCGCCATCCTGACCGAAGTGGAGGTCCTGAAAGCCCGGCGCAATACCGGCTCAAAAGAGATCAGCCTGGAGAAAGATGCTGCCGCACGTAAGACGAAAATCGAGGCAATGCGCGAGGTGGGTTTTAATATCGCTGCCTTTGATAAAGAAGTGGCGGAAATCGAAGAAGAACTCAGATCTGTGGCCGCCATCATTCCCAACCTCCCGGATGCCCGTACGCCTTATGGCAAAGATGATAGTGAGAATGTCGTCTTGCGGACGGTAGGACAACTTCCGAAGTTTGATTTCGAACCGAAAATCCACTGGGACCTCGGACCGGAGCTTGGCATCCTGGATTTTGAGCGCGGAGTCAAGATCACCGGTTCGCGCTTCTATGTGCTCACCGGGCTGGGGGCGCGCCTCCAGCGGGCATTGATCGCCTACATGCTTGACCTGCACAACCGGCAGGGCTATCTCGAGCAGTACACCCCCTTCATGGTCAAGGCAGCCACACTCTACGCGGCCGGCCAACTGCCCAAGTTTGCCGATAACCTGTACCACGATGCGGAAGAAGATTTGTGGCTGGTCCCCACTGCTGAGGTTCCTTTGACTGGGCTGCATATGGATGAGATCCTGGAGGAGAAACAACTCCCGCTGCAATATACCGCCTACACTCCCTGCTTCCGCCGCGAGAAAATGAGCGCCGGGCGCGAAGTGCGCGGTATCAAGCGCGGTCACCAGTTTGACAAGGTGGAGATGTACGTCTTCTGCAAGCCGGAAGAATCAGATGCCAGACTGGAAAAAATGCGGGAACATGCTGAGGCCACCTGCACTGGGCTTGGGCTGACATACCGGGTCAAGCAACTTTGCACCGGCGATATCGGTTTTGGCGCAACCATGACTTACGATATCGAGGTCTGGGCACCGGGCTTGCAGGAATGGTTGGAAGTATCCTCGATCTCGAACGATACCGATTTCCAGGCCCGGCGGGCGAACATCAAGTATCGCCCAGCCGATGGTGGCAGGACGCGCTTTGTCCATACCCTTAATGGTTCAGGCCTGGGGATGCCGCGAACATTAATCGCAGTGCTCGAAAATTACCAGCAAGCTGACGGGTCTATAAAAATACCGGAAGTCCTGCTCCCGTGGATGGGTGGAGTGGAAATCATCCGCCAGTAGAAATTGCAGGAGCAAGGATGCAAATCGGTCCCTATTTCATCACTATTGAACAGATCGCCCGGGGTATTGCCCTGGTGACAATGGCAGTGGGCCTGCTGGTCACCCCCATCCTACCGGGTTTGGTGATTATCTGGGTCTCGGCGCTGGGATACGGGATAGCAGCCGGGTTTGGGGTGCTTGGCTGGATCATGTTCGGGCTTATCACGGTTTTGATGCTGGCCGGCACCATCCTGGATAATGTGCTGATGGGCGCACAGGCGCACAAACAGGGCGCCCCCTGGTGGGTGGTTTTAATATCAATGGCATCCGCGGTCATAGGAAGTTTTGTCATCCCAATCCCGATTATTGGCGGGATCATGGCTGCCCTGCTTGTGCTGTTCCTGATCGAATGGTTGCGTCTGAAAGATGTCAGGAAAGCCCTGGCATCCATGCGCGGAATGTTGATAGGGTGTGGCTGGGCAGCAGGTTTTCGAATTATAATTGGACTGGTCATGATTGGCCTGTGGCTCATCTGGGCCTGGGCTTAATCTTCTTATCATCCAGAAAAGGAGAGACAAATGCCAGTAATTGTAAATGATCTATTGACACTCTTAGCCGAGCTTATCCGCCTCCTGGGCATGGCGGTCCTTGGGTTGGGACTTGGCTGGCTTGTGCTTGACCTGCTTAAGAAATTGGAGTTGTGGCAGGCGCAAGTGGCCATCTTCCTGGGACTGGTGGGGCTGATCATTGCCTTGGCTGTCTTCACCGGCATGGGCGCGTTTGGCGCTTTTGCCATTGGCGTCGGTGTAGCCATTTTTATGTGGGGTATGCCAAAGAAGGAAAAAAAGGAAGAAGAAAAGAGTTAATCCGTACCCGGGACATCACTCCCATAAAAGCAATCGGCGCACCTGTTTGGGTGCGCCGAATTTGTTTCTTGGAAGGTCGCCACTATTATGGTTCTCTGGGAATCGTCGGAGTGATGGAAGAAATGGGGGTAGTGGGC
>CAIKOL010000282.1 GCA_903829085.1 uncultured Anaerolineales bacterium
CTTTTCCAGTATGCCGGATTTCGGCTGCGGTCCGAACTCGGTCGGCATCCAGCTTGTTGAGACGATCCGACGCCTTTTTAAATTCATCCTTCGTTTTCTGCAGCTCCGCCTCCGCCTCGCTCAAGACGGGGACATTCCCTTGGGCATAGGGGTGCTCCGCAGCGCCGCACAACGGGCAGGGTTGGCCATCCTCCAGGCGTTTTCTTTCTTCCTCGAGGTCGCGGATACGGCTGAGGAGTGATACCTGCGTTTCCTGTGAGATAATCTCCTTTTCCAGAAGGGCTTTTTGATCAGTATAGGATTTGATCTCTCCCAGAATCCTGACGCTACCGGTGTTTAATGCTTCCAGTCTTGTTTTCAGGGCGTTCAGGGCCGTGGCTACCCGGTCCATCCGTTCACAAGTTTCGCCTGTCTGAACCAGAAGACGTTCGCGTTCCTTGAGGGTATCCGCATCGTTGCGCCACTGACTGATGTCGCGTCCCTGCAGGATCACTTTGATGGCATCCGTCAGGTCATTCAAATCACGCTGATTCTTTTCAAATGCCTGGCGGATTTTTTCATGATCGGCTTCTCTTTTGGCGCACTCGGCATGGGTGGATTCCTTTTTCTCGGCCGCAGTGGAAAGCGCTTTCATTGCCTTTACACGCCTTGCCTCAGTATCCCGAAGCATACTAAATCCCTTCTCGATGGCGCTGAGGTTGGCCATCAACGCGGCATCAACGGCGTGCTCGGTCTGGTACGCACGGATAGCTTCCAGGGCGGCATGAGCCTTCTTTTGTTCCTGTTCACCGCTTTCGACAGAGCTTCGGTAGCCTTCTCCCTGTTTCCCGATCTCCCCAATCGCCTTGTCCTTCTCTGCGAGCTGCTTCTTCTGCTCACCCAACCGGGCATCGAGGTAACGCACCTTTTTGATGACCTCCCCTTCCGACATTTGCCTGGCTCGCGCCTCATTCAGCAGGGCCTCTGTAATCTGCCTTACGGCAAGCGCCTCCGCACCGGCCTTCTCCTTTTCAGGCAAAATGGCGGCGGCGCCCTGGAGTTCTCCGATCTCCCTGTCCTGCAAATCACGCAAAACCGCTACTCCCCGGTAATCGCCATCCAGATCGAGGGCCTTGCGGGATTTTTCCAGCCTTTGTGATTCCGGCGCAAACGTCTGACAGCGCTGCTCAAAATCCTGCTGCTGCTTAGCCAGTTCCCCCAGTTCATTCTCCAGGGCAACCATACCCGCAAGCCAGGCCAGGGCCTTGCCCATTTCCTTAACTTTCCCGGCAAGTTCCGTCTCCTGTTGCTGTTTTGCTGATAAACCGGTCCGCAAATCCAGTTCTTCATCTTCACCAAGTAACTGAATGCCTTGCAGTTCGGCCTGCAATATCTCCAGCCTGCTGTTCTCTTCGGTGCGACGCTCGTGAACTTTCATGGAGATCCGGCTGTAGATGTCGGTACCGGTAATCTGCTCCAGAATGGGCGCCCGATCGTTGGGAGAAGACTGGAGAAAGACCGCGAAGCCCCCCTGGGCAAGCAGCATCGAACGGGTAAAGCGCTCGAAGTTCATGCCTGTAACCTTCTCGATGAATTCACCAACCTGGTTGATTTTTGATTCCAGAACCCTATCGGAATCGGCGTCTGCTATTTCATGCCTGGCCTGCTGCAACTCGCCTTCTTGCCTTTTGCGGGCGCGGTGCTGGCTCCAGTGGCAACGGTACCGGCCCTTACCGGTCTCGAAGGTCACCTCGGCGAAGCATTCCC
>CAIKOL010000283.1 GCA_903829085.1 uncultured Anaerolineales bacterium
ATACAAGCACATTTGTAGAAACCAAACGCGCTGCCAGTTCCATATCACCCGCAGCCAGCGCATAATTCAGCGCCTCAGGAATCATCTCCCGCATCTCATGCCAATGGGATGCCCGGCGAAAAAGTTCAACGGAAAGGCCGGGATAAACTTGTTCCAGCATCCGTTTAAGTAGATCGGAAAAAAGTTGATGATAACGATACCAGCCGCGCTCATCGTCGAGAGACACGAGGAACAAGTTTTCGCGCTCCAGTGTGTCCAGCAAGACTCGCGCCATTCCACCTGTTTCAGCCACCTGCTCACATAGGGAAACAGATAGGCGCTCCAGCACAGATGTTTTGAGCAGGAATTGTCGCACCTCGGGTGTTTGACGGTTGAGTACTTCCTCCAACAAGTAATCGAATACGAAACGGTGACTGCCGGCAAACGCGGAGACAAAGGCCGATACATCCTCGCGTCCATGCAATGAGATCGCCGCCATTTGCAATCCGGCAGCCCAACCCTCGGTACGGGCATCCAGGGCAGCAATGTCCTTTTCGGTAAGCTCCAATTCCATCTTGTCATTCAGAAATTCGGCCGTCTCTGGGAGGGTGAAACGCAGATCGCTGGTGCGTAGCTCATTGATCTCTCCGCGTGCGCGCCATCTCCCCAAAGGCCAGGGCGGATCGATGCGGCTGGATATAACGATATGCATTTTTTCCGGCTCATTGTTGAGCAGGAATAGAAGCATATCCTGGATCACAGGATTGGTAATAACGTGATAGTCATCCAGAACCAGGATAAAGGCATCCTGGATTTCACTGATTTCAAAGATAAGTGCTTCGAGAGACCCGTCCCGCTCAGGAGAAAAACTATTCAACTTGGAAGTCTTAAGGCTCTCGAGCAGTGCTTCCCCGACCCCCTTTTTGATGTTTTGCAAGGCGCGGATAAAGTAGCTCAGAAAACGCCGCGGGTCATTATCCAGTTCATCCAGGGATAACCAGCCCGCTGGTCGGCCACATTTCCGGATCCACTCATTGGCCATGGTCGTTTTACCGAATCCGGTCGAGGCAGAGATCAGGGTCAATTTTCCAGTGAGACCGGCATTCAAATGCTGCAATATCTTCGGACGCAAAACAAGACCCGGACGAGGCGATGGCATGTACAGTTTAGTGATAACAAAAGGAGTATTCAGCGTTTTGACACCTGAACGGATGGCTCACGAAAAGGGGATGCTTATTGAATTATAGCCTACCAGTTGCTATGGCAGACAGGAACCTGACCAGAGAAAAGATAATCGCGATTGTTCAAACCAACGCGGAAGCATCTTTACACTCAAGGTTCGCAGAATATTTGTCGTAGCAGAATTGGTACATGGATCGCACGTACTTTAAATCCATCTACGAGTTCACCCCCATCTTGCCAAGGTGTCGCTTTACCTGAAACAGAAATCGCTTGCTAATTATCGTCTGCCAGGCGGGATAGGCCATCCCGGTCGTTCAAGACGAATTCCGTGCGGGTCACATTGATCAGCTTCTTATCTGCGAAACGGTAAAGGACGCGGCAGACCATTTCGCGCGTCGTTCCGATCCGGGTTGCCATCTCATCTAGAGTCAACGACCGCTCGACAGCCTGTTCTCCGGCAGTGTCAAAGTTGTCAAGTAGAAGATGGGCCAGGCGCCCGGCCACCGGCTGGAATGCCAGGTCATCGACGATGGCGCTGGCGCGTTGCATGCGCTGGATCATCACATGGCACAAATCCCAGCTCATCCGCCCATGTTCGATGAAAATCGGTTCGATACGTTGCCGCGACCAGAGAAAAACGTGCGACGGGCGATTCGCCTCCATCGTCGCAAGAAGAGGCGCATTCTCCTGAAAGAAAGCCAATCCCCAAAACAACTCCCCTTTCCCGAATGTTGTTACCAATAGGTTGCGTCCTTCGCGGGAACCCTTGACTGCGTCCAATTCCCCTTCAGCCACGAAGAACAAGTACGGCCAAACATCACCTTGCAATGCCAATACTTCTCCTTTTTGCAGTTCCCTGGAGGTGGCTAATTTTGCCACGAGATTCAGGTCTTCTATTCCCAAAGAGGCAAAAACTGGATGGGTGTGCAACTGGCCTGTCAATGTTTCCATATCAGTCATTATATCAAGAGTAGCTTTGCTTTAAGGCAAAGACTCTCTGAACTCTATTGTGCTATCTTTCACACAGCAGGAGTAACGATGACACGATTTATATATTTCCTTCCCTTGTTCCTGGCGCTGATTTTCCTGACAGGGTGTGGCAAACAAGCTTCAGTCTGCCCGTCAGGAACCGGTACACCGATCTACCTCACGGTGCCGCCACAGGAGCTGCCCACCCCCACCTCCGGGTCTTCCCCCGCGCCGATTGTGATGGAGATTGGAGGCAGAACCATCACTGTGGATAAGGTTGTTGAAGGTCCATTATGCAACGACACCTGGAGCGGAACCGTGTACGTCGCCTGCAATGTCCAGGTTTATCCATGGGAAGAAACCCCAAATTTCCTGCAAAACTGCAACTTGAACATTGAACCAGGGACAGTAGTCTACGTGGCTCACCATAACGATATGGCCTATTACAACGGCTGTTCGTCATGTCACACCGGTGAAATCACCGGACCATAATCATCATCTACCAGAGGAGAAGAATCATGAAGAACAAGAATTTGCTGGGGGGGATCCTGGCAACCATCGCCAGCCTGATGGGGATCATTGGACACATGGTCCTGTTCATGCAATGGTACCTGGTCAAAATGCCACAAACCGCCGAACCTGGCTGCGAAATTCTGCTTAATTACATCCTGCCCTTCATGGCAGACCTCGGCATCTTCGCTGGCGTGCTGTTTGCCGTCAGCGCCTATGGATTCTTTACCAAGAAGAAGTGGGCATTCTTCCTAAGCGTGGTTGCGCTGGTTCTGGCGCTGCTGGGTGCCTGGTTCATAAATGTGCCCTTCATGGCTGCCGGACTGCCTCCGGTCTATTTCATCCTCTTCTGGCCGTATGTGCTGCTCTATTTCCTGTTCCTGAGAATGGTAGGGAACGTCTCCTGGAGCAAGACCCTGCTGGCATTGCTGACCGGGATCGCCTACATCTTTTGCTGGATGAACGGTGTTGCCAGCACGAGCCGCATGGTTACCATTGGAGCGCCAATCTTTTTCCTGGTGGAACGCCTGCACTGGGTGGCAATGATCGGGTGGGCCTTGGTGACGGTCGGAATTATCATGAAGCCAAAAGAGTGGCATTGGGTAGTTGGGCTGATTGCCGCTGTGACCGAACTCGTGGTGGGCATTCCGCTGGCGATCGTTACTGCCGAAGGCCTGGGGCGCTTCTCCCTATTCTCCCTGGGACCGATCGCGTGCCTGGCACTCCTCATCATCCTCGTCTGGCCGGGATTGTGGCAGCGCTGGACCGGGGCGAAAGAAGAAGCGCAGGCATAAAAAAGAGCACGCGTTGTTCTTTCCCACAGGGACGATCTGCCAATCGTCCCTGTGGTCTTCGCCCTGACAGAAGGCGACGACATCTCTTTCGGTTGTGAAATTCAGGAAAAAGGATCATCCTGACCACGGTCACTTTTTAGTTAACTGACCCTGGTCCAGGGAGGCACCCATGCAATTCATCAAAGACCGCTTCAACTACTTATTTAAATCCACCAAGGGATTGATTCTTGTGGCGATTGCAATGATCGCCATCGAGACTGCCATTTTTGGGATGCTCTCCGGCCCGATGGCCGAACTTGGAGTCCGGGATGTGATCGTGCGCATGCTGGGTATGAAACTGGTGGAGGCTGAGCGCGAGGGGCGCATCATCATCCTGTACCACTCCATCGCCATGGCCGTAGTCGCCATTGAGTCGTACATGATCACCAGCCTGCTGAAAATGAAAGAGTTTTACAAGCAGGCTGTGCGTGTGCTCATCACGGTCGGTTACATCCTGACCATGGTCTTTGGCATGGGATTTGCATACTGGGGACATAACTGGGTGTTCCATGGGCTTTTTATCACCGGTTTGAGCCTGATCTTCTTTGCCGGTGTCCTGCTGGTCATCGCCCTCTGGCCCTGGAACAAAGAATATTACCAGCCGGATCAAGCCCATGCCCGCACCAGGAAAGGCGTGGATGTGGAGCGGGTGGCTTTCTTCGCGACCGCCCTGACTACTGTGCTCTCCTCCCTGTTCGGCGCCATCCCGGGTTCTTATTATGGAAACGGCTTTGAGACCTTCATGGCTCAGGATATCATCCGCCTGCCCGAGAAGACCGTTATGGAATATTCAGTCATCGGCCACCTGCATATCATGCTGGCGCTGATCGCCATCATGATCACCCTCATCATTGGCCGCTGGCTGAACTTCAAAGGCATCCTGCACAAGATCGCCATGCCGCTGATGATCCTGGGCACCATCGTGCTCAACCTGGGTGTGTGGGGTGTGGCCACCCCGCTCGAACCGGTGGCCCACATGATCATCTATGTCGGCGCGACGCCTGCCATGCTGGCTGCCTTGTTCCTGCTCATCTGGGAATGGGGCCAGCTGATCCGCGAGGGAACGTCTCACATCCAAAAACCCAGTTTCGGTCAAAAGATCAGTGCGTTGGTGCGCGACCCACTTCGTTTCGGTCCGCTCTGGCAGATGCTCTTTATGAATTTCACCACCAGCTTCGTCGGCATCTTTATGGCAGTGGAACTGGACAAGATCTTCCGCCTCTGGCCCGCCCTTGAGGAACGCATCGAACTGACCGGCCACTGGCATGCCCTTTCAGCCATCATTGCCACCATCATTCTGCTCTACTACGGTGACATGATCGGTCTGAAGGGCAAATTACGCAATCTATACGGCTGGTCCATTATCGTGCTTTCAGATATCGCACTGGCTGCTGTCACCGTTTTCGAGATGAAACGGCTGTTCATCTCCGAGGCGACCCAGCAGCCACTGGTGAACACGTTGATGCTGTTAATGGATTTTGGACTCGTCTTGCTGCTGGTTCTCCTGGCTATTGTGCTGATCTGGCGATTGTTTGACCTGTTCAAGAGGAAAGGGCGCTGGACCGAAGAGGTGGAAAATGAACTCTCCGAGGAGGTGAAAAAGTGAAGCGCACATTCCTGGTTGTGTTCCTGCTCGCGGCGCTATTAGCCTCCTGCGCTCCGGTTGACCTGAGTGCTTCAATCCCGACCTATGATACAGGTGTTGACCCAACTGTCTGGACAACCGTTCCGGCAGGAAATTTCCTCGCCGGTCAGGAAGCCAGGCCCACAACGATTGATTACGATTACCAGATCATGGTCACCGATGTGACCGTCTCCCAATACCTGGACTTCCTCAACGCCGCCCTGGCGGATGGTACACTCAAAGTCAGTGGTGATCAGATCGTTGGACTGTATCCTGGTGACAAATTCCAAGGTACCAAGCACGAACTGGAGATCAACGCAGGGGATTACGTCATTGTCCCCATCCAAGATCCGGCCTCGCGCTTCACCTTTGACGGTAGCCGTTTCGCCGCCATCTCCGGCTGGGAAAACCACCCCATGACGAACGTCTCCTGGTTCGGCGCGTGGAGCTACTGTGGTTACTACAGCTTCCAACTGCCGTCCGAACTGGAATGGGAAAAAGCTGCGCGTGGGTCCACCGACGACCGTCCATTCCCTTGGGGCTATGAGATTGCCCGCAATAATGCCAACTTCTACGCCAGCCGCGACCCGTTCGAGGATATGTCCACCTTTGGCTCGCGGACCAGCCCGGTCGGGTTTTACAACAGCAACACATACGACGGATACAGCACTCTCAACTCGGTCAGTCCTTACGGATTGTACGATATGGCTGGGAACGTGTGGCAGTGGGTCGGGGATATCCTGCCTGGCTTCAGTGATCGCTTCATGCACGGCGGTTCGAAGGACACCTATGACATGGACCTGCGTATCTGGGTTCGCAACAGCGCCCCTCCGATGTATTACAGCCCCAGCGTTGGGTTCCGGTGTGTGCGAAATCCATGATTTTGTAGGGAGAGATTAATGGTTACCCTCGCGATTGTGAAATCCAAGCTCCGCCTTTACTGGCCTTTGATCAAGAGCCTCCAGACCGGCCTCCTGCTCGCCACTGGCCTGGCCGGGTACATGAGCGCGCGCTGCCCGGTGATGCACTGGTATAATTTCCTGGGCATGGGGTTTAGCCTGTTCCTAGCGATTTCCGGGAGCACCATCCTCAATATGTGGTATGACCGCGATATCGATGCAGCGATGAACCGCACCCGCCACCGCCCGCTGGCAAATGGGCGCGTCTCTCCCACCGAAGCCCTGCGCCTGGGATTGTCCCTTTCGGCGCTTGGTGTTGGCATGTCGGTGGCATTGAGTCCACTCTATGGGTTAATTGTTTTCGCCGGTCTTTTCTTTGATGTGGTCGTTTATACAATGCTGCTCAAACGGCGCACCTGCTGGAGTATCGTCTGGGGCGGTATCTCAGGCGGGATGCCCATCCTGGCTGGACGCGCTTTCGGTCTCGGTCATATTGACGGCATCGGTATTCTGCTGTCTCTGGCTGTGCTGTTCTGGATCCCCACCCACATCCTGACCTTTGCAATGCGCTATTTCGATGACTATCAGGCCGCGAAGATCCCCACCTTCCCTTCCACATATGGCTTCCAGACCACCCGTACTGTTATTGCTACTTCCAGCATCATCGCAGCGCTATCCATCGGTATGGCCGGCGTGTTGATCGGGATGCAATGGGGCTTCGTACGCTTGCTGGTCGTCCTCTCCGGAGGATTGTTGCTGTTGGCAGTCGCAAGCATCTTCCGGCCCAACGAGCGCATCAACTTCGGGCTCTTCAAGTACGCATCGCTTTATATGCTCAGTGCAATGATCCTGCTTTCCATTGGCGGGATATAAGGGCTTCCTATGACCGATTTCCTCAGCAAACTATACCCGGCCACCAACAAGAAGTGGCTGCAACTGGCCGCCGGTCTGATGTGGTCCGGTGTCGGCATCATGCTCATCGCATTCGCCTCCCGTTGGCTAAAACTCGTTGATTGGCTGACTATGTTCTTATTGATCTTTGCCGGAGCGGTACTGGGCGCAGCTATATACATGTTTGGTTTTTCCAAACTGGCTCGCAAGAACATCCGCCGTATCAACGCATACACCCAAGAACGCATCTGTCTCTTTGCTTTTCAGGAATGGAAGACCTACCCACTGGTAGGTTTCATGGTCTTCCTGGGCATTTATCTGCGCGTTTATTCCCCGGTCCCCAAGCCAATCCTGGCAATTGCCTATTTGGGATTGGGGTTCAGCCTATTCGCCTCCAGTCTGCTATATTACCGACAGTTTGGCCGCCCCAATGCCGCGCTTGCCGCGGGGCAGGAAAAATGAAAATAACCATCCTTGACCGCATCTTGCTGTTACTCACCTGCCTGCTGGCAGCCTGGCAAGTGGCAGTGGGAATCAACAGGGCGGATACGCTCCCGCTGATCGCCTACACCATTGGCTTTGGCGTTTTACTCGTAGCCGGACTGCTGCTCATCATCCTCGGTTTTGATGTGCTGGACAGCCCCGCCGTAATCATCATCTCAACCATCATCCCGCTTAGTTTATCACTCGGGTTGGTTTGGGAGCATCTCCCTTCTTTCAGAGTTTTCTATCTAATCTTTATAATCATTGGGTTCTTGACAATCCTTATTACTCGTATTCTTCCAATAAGAAACAAACTACCAATCGTCATACTGACCAGTGTGCATGGCGTGGCCGGTGTGACGATTTTCCTTCTTCCAGTCATCCTCACTATTTCCGGTTTGGTACACCTTTCTTTTATCCTGGTTGGTTTGGGAGGGGCACTAATAGGTATTGGTGGCCTGTTGTTATCGTTTCTTCGAATGGGAAACCCACTACTTTCGCACAGCACCATTCTCAAGGTTCTTCCTGGTTTGTTGTTCCTTATGACAGTCTGTTTTGTGACTGGTTTTAGGTAAATCAACCTGGATTCATTCAGTGGTATTGCCTATCGCTTTGCCCCGGAAAATTCCGGTTCCCGTCCACCCTCCCGCCTTTGCATTTTCTGTATATAAAGTATCCTCTTATGGGCACCATAGGGAAGCTAGATTCCATGTGGTCTTTTTGTTGCCGATATTGATCGACTCACACCGAAGGAAATGGCACAATCCCCTCTTGACATAACGGTTGGGGTGGAAAGAGACGAGGAACCTGGAGAGGATCTTCGAACTAAGAACTCGTCGGGCGCGGCACGAGTTTGATGGTTGCAGCTCGCACACCAGGGGTCACCATTGGGCTGACATACTGCGGAAAGCGGCGGTACTTGACAAGGTACGCGGCATCGATTTGGTCATTGATCTTGGAGTCGGTCTCCTCCACAAAAGTAACATCTTTCTCCACGCCGCCAGCCCGGATGTGACCTTCATGCCGCGTCAGAACGCCGCGGAACCAGGCCCCAGTGAGCCCGTTCGCGGACCGGACGTAGAGATCGCCACCGACTCGGACGACCCAGATGATCACCGGCTTGCGCAGCGTGCCGTCGCTGCGCAGTGATGCAATCTGCAACTCTTCTGCGTTTCCAATCTTGTTGAGTTCGTCGCTTGTCCAGGTTGTCATAAGTGATCATCCTTGTTACAGTAATATCCTGCAGGGAAAAGATCAGGGAGTAAACCAACCCCCAAAATGTTTTTATTGGATGTTTTCATGAATTATATTTGGCACTTTCAATTGTTGAAAATTACGAGTGACCGATGATGGGATGGGGTCGATAGGGTTCTTCCAGATGCTGGATTTCATCCGGGGTAAGGTGGACAGAGAGAGCCGCGCTGGCGTCCTCCAGGTGGTGAGGCTTGGTCGCGCCGATAATCGGGGCGGTGACGACCGGCTTGGAGAGCATCCAGGCCAGGGCTACCTGTGCCATCGGCAGGCCGCACGCCTCAGCCAGTTCATTGACGCGCTCGACCGTGGTCAGGTTATCATCCTGGGCATAGCGGCTCTTGGCAAGGGAATCGCTCTGATAGCGGATAGTTTCCTCTTGCCCTTTCGCAGGCTTGCGCGCCAGCACACCCCGCGCCAACGGCGAAAAGGGGATCACTGCAATCTTCTGATCCTGACATAGCGGCAGCAGTTCCCGCTCATCTTCCCGATAAATCAGGTTGTAATGCGGCTGCATGGAAACGAAGCGCGTCCATCCGTGCAAGTCGGCAGTGAACAGAGCTTTGGCAAACTGCCAGGCATACATCGCCGAGGCACCAATATAGCGGGCTTTACCAGCTCGTACCACGTCATGCAGGGCTTCCAGCGTTTCCTCGATCGGCGTCTCATAGTCCCAGCGGTGGGTCTGGTATAAGTCAACGTAATCCGTCCCCAGGCGCTTGAGACTGGCATCGATCGAACTGAGGATATGTTTGCGGGAGAGACCACGGTCGTTGGGGCCGGAGCCCATTGGGAAATGAACCTTGGTGGCGATCACCACCTCATCCCGTGAGGCGGCAAAATCATGCAGGGCTTTGCCGGTAATTTCTTCGCTCATACCATTCGAGTAAACGTCGGCTGTATCAAAGAAATTGATGCCCAGCTCCAGGGCGCGCTTGATGAATGGACGGCTGGTCTCTTCATCCAGTTCCCACGAAGAAGCCTTGCCTGGCTGCCCATAGCTCATACAGCCCAAACAGATGCGCGAGACCTTCATCCCGGTTGAACCCAAGCGTATGTATTCCATAGTTTGACTCCTTCACCCACTAAACATCCAGTTTCCTGTTGCCCAGCCACTTCACCATCTCAGGGTTACGATGGTCAAAGAAACTACTGGCTTGCGTGTCTAAAATTGTAATCGTCGCTACGTCTTCCTCACTTAATTCAAAATCAAACACATTGATATTTTCCAGCATCCTTTCTTTGCGGGTTGATTTGGCAAGGGCGATAATGCCCCTTTGTACAAGCCAGCGGAGAATAACCTGGGCAACGCTTTTTTTGTGCTTTGTGGCAATTGAAACCAGGAGTTCATTTTGAAAAATATTATTCTTTCCCTCTGCAAATGGAGCCCATGCTTCAACCTGAACGCTGTTGTCTTGTAAAAACTTTTGGGTATCTATTTGTTGTTGGAAAGGATTTACTTCAATCTGATTTACCGCAGGCGTTATTTTGTTGTGAATCATCAAATCCATGATTCGATCAGATTGAAAATTTGAAACCCCAATTGCTCTGACTTTGCCTTGTTGATACAATTCTTCCATCGCACGCCATTCACCGTACACATCACCGAATGGTTGATGAATTAGATACAGGTCAATGTAATCTAATTGCAAGCGCTTAAGGGAATTTTCAAAGGCTTTGATTGTGCCTTCGTAGCCATTGCTCTGGATCCAAAGTTTTGTCGTGATAAATAATTTTTCTCTGGCAACCCCGCTTTGTTTGATGCCCCTGCCAACTGCCTCTTCGTTCTGGTAAGAAGCGGCTGTGTCAATATGGCTATATCCGGCTTGAATAGCCTCAACCACGCTTCTTTCACATTCGGCCGGATCAGTGATCTGAAAAACGCCGAAACCGAGAATGGGGACTTCAACGCCATTGTTCAATTTTACAGTTTGCATCATTTTCTCCTTCTGTTTCTGTGGTTACTAATGTTGCTCTGGGGTCAGCAACCGGGTAAACGAGAGCGACGCCAACTTCCAGCTACCATCTTGCTGTACATAGACTTCTGTCACCATGAAGGGATTGGTAACCTCATTGTCCCCAACCACGGCTAGCAGCGTAATTCTGTTTAAAAGGATGGCAGTTGTGCCGATGATATTCACCGACACTTCATGGATGTCTGCTTGCTTATAGTGAATTCCGCCGCTTTTGATGATCTCAAGTTCCTGTTCTTTTCCCCAGGATCCACCCATATGGACAAAGACAGCCTTTTCATGGAAGAGAGCGTCCAGGGAATCTACCTTGCGCTCTGACATCCAGCGCCACTTCTCCTTAGAGAGATTGATTACTTCTTGTTCCAAGTTTACATCTTGCATTTTTTATCTCCTGTCTGTGAGAATCCTTACTCTGGAAGCACTTCATTCAGGCAGCGGATGGCATTTAACGTTCTCGGATAGCCGACATAAGGCACCAATTGGGTGATGACACTCAGCAATCTTTCTTTATCATTTCCGACGGTTAAGTTGCTTTGTATATGACCCTTTAACTGCGGTTCACAGCCTCCCAAAGCCAGCAACATGGAAAACGTTAACAACTCTCGCGTTTTCAGGTCTATTCCGCTTCTGGCAACGTAATCGCCAAAACAATTGGCCGATAAATATTTCTGGATATGGATTTGATTGGCTGGTGAATCTGCATACATCTTTTCAAGCCGATCTCCCAAAATTGCTTTTTGAACTGCATACCCTTTTTCGAAGCGTGTTTCCGGTGTGGTGGTGGATTGGCCTTCCACCGGCAGTTTTATGCCCCGGCTTTCCAGGATTTCATTGGTGGCGTATAAAAAATCGTAGACTTTGGCCATGCCCACATAAGGCACCGCCTGGTAGACAATTTCCTTCACCTCCACCGGAGTGACCCCCACATTCAGCGCGCCGCCCAACATCACTTTATATTCGGCGACGGCCTGGCAAGCGATCATCGAGGCCAGAATCACCATCAGCCTGGTTCTAGGCTCCAGATTTCCATAGGCCAGCACTTCATCAAAAGCGAAATTATCGAAGACCTCGATCAGTTCCAGATCGGTCTGCGCTAATTCAGATTTACGATTAGGGAATAATGCCTCATGGTTTTTGTTGGCTGTTTCACTGATACTCATCGTTTTACCTTTCCTGATTGACTTTATGGCTCAGGGCACTGTCACTTGCGAAGTGACAGTGCCCTGTAGATCTTAATCCGGTTTAATACCGGTCGCCCACCACCTTGATCTGTGCCATGGCTTTTTCTATTTCTTTGAGATCACCTGAGGTCAATTCGACCTCAGCCGCTCCGATGTTCTCATCCAGTCGCTCGAGCTTGCGCGAGCCTGGAATGGGCACGATCCAGGGCTTCTGCGCCAGCAGCCAGGCCAGTGCGATCTGGGCCGGGGTGGCACCCTTCTGGGCTCCAATCTTCTCAAGCAGCTCGATCACCACCCGGTTGGCCTTGATCGCCTCCGGTGCAAAGCGCGGATTACGAGCCCGAATATCGGAGCTATCGAAAGTCGTGCTCTCGTCAACCTTGCCGGTCAGGTAACCCCGGCCGAGCGGGCTGTAGGGTACCAGACCGATCCCGAGTTCCTCGCAGGTTGGCAGGATGGCCTCCTCAACGTTTCTCCACCAGATCGAATATTCGCTTTGCAGGGCAGTGACGGGTTGCACCGCGTGGGCGCGGCGGATTTGGTCGGCGCTGGCCTCGGACAGCCCAAAATGCTTGACCTTGCCCTGCTGAATCAAATCCTTCACCGCTCCGGCTACGTCTTCCATCGGCACATTTGGGTCAGGCCGATGCTGGTAGAACAGGTCGATGGCCTCGACTCGCAGCCGTTTGAGTGAAGCCTCGGCCACCCGCTTGATCTGCTCCGGGCGGCTGTCCTGGCCGACGCTGGGATGCGGCCCCTTATCTCCATGCTTCCAGCCAAATTTGGTGGCAATCACCACCCGCCCACGGAAAGGCTCCAGCGCTTCGCCCACAAGTTCTTCGTTGGTGAATGGACCATAGACCTCAGCCGTATCGAAGAAAGTGATGCCACGCTCAACCGCCGTGTGGAGGAATGTGATCATCTCTTGTCTGTCTACCGGCTTATCGCCAAAACTCATCCGCATGCAGCCGAGCCCAAGGGCCGAGACTTCCAGGTTGCTGTTGCCAAGGTTTCGTTTTTTCATTTCCTACACTCCTATCTTCTTGTGAATTAGTTGATTTCCAGGGCTTGATCTTCGGTTTGGATCATTTCCTGCTCTTTTTTCAAAACCGCGTTTTCGTAACCCTCAATTTTGTGGTCCAGGATATCCAGTGTTTTTTGCATCTCTGCCATCCTGGTCGCAAGCAGTTCCCGCTGCTCTTGCAGGATTTCTTTCCTGGCTTCAATGGTCTTGTCACCCTGCTGCACCAGCCCGAAATACTCGATCAGCACTTCGATGGGAAGCCCGGCGCTCCGCATGCACTTGGTGAATTCAACCCGCCTTAAGTCGAGATCACCGTAATCTCGAATACCACTTTCTTTCCGGGTGACGGGCGGGATGAGCCCGATGCGCTCATAGTAGCGCAGCGTATCCGACGAAATACCAAAGTGTTGGCTTACTTCCGCAATTTTCATTGTTTCACCTCTCAGGCATAGTGTATCACCAGGAGTCGACCCCAAGTCAAGGGTTTTTTTAGGTTCTTTGGGAATTAGCGTAGTGAGGCAGAAAACAAGGGGAGTAGAGCGGGCGACTTCTCAATAAACTGGGGGAAAGCTTACATTCAAATGCTGTATAACGCCATCCCTTTGGAAGATGTGCTTGCTGTTGACAGTATCCAAAATATGGCCTTC
>CAIKOL010000284.1 GCA_903829085.1 uncultured Anaerolineales bacterium
GAATCCAGGTCGGCGCAGAAATATCCCGTTCGCTCGAATTGGAATCGTTCACCTGGTGTGGCCTTTGCCAGCGAGGGCTCCAGGTAACAGTCAGTCAGCACTTCCAGCGAGTGCGGGTTGATGATGGTGTTCACGTCCTCCCCGCTGTCCGGGTTTTCGACTGTGAACAATTGCTCATAGAGTCGCACTTCCGCCTTCATGGCATGTTCCGCCGAGACCCAGTGGATGGTGGATTTAACCTTCCGCCCGTCGGGGGCATCCCCACCGCGCGTGGCTGGGTCATAGATGCAATGCACCTCGGTCACTGCTCCGCTGGTTGGATCCTTTGTAATACCGGTACATTTGACCAGATAGGCGTAACGCAAACGGATTTCGTTTCCGGGAAACAGGCGGTAATATTTGGGCGGTGGCATTTCGCGGAAGTCGTCCTGTTCAATGTAGATCACCTTTGAGAAGGGCACTTTGCGTGTTCCGGCGGTCTCATCTTCAGGGTTATTTACGGCGCTCATATCTTCGCTCTGCTCTTCTGGGTAGTTATCGATCACCAGTTTAAGCGGATGGAGAACAGCCATGCGCCGCTGGGAACGCTTGTTCAGGTCGTCCCGGATACAGGCTTCCAGTTGGGCCATGTCCACCCAGCTGTCATTATTTGTCTCACCAACTGCAGAAATGAAAGTCTGGAGCGCTTCCGGGGTCACCCCGCGCCGGCGCAAACCGCGCAGGGTGGTGAGACGAGGGTCATCCCAACCGCTGACTACCCCATTCTCAACCAGTTTACGCAATTTACGTTTGGACATCATCGCGAAGGTCAGGTTGAGACGGGAAAATTCGATCTGGCGGGTTTTGAACTCCCCCAATTGGTCCAGGAACCACTCGTATAGCGGGCGGTGGATGATATATTCGTTCGAGCACAACGAATGGGTGATGCCTTCCATCGAATCGTTCTGACCATGTGACCAGTCGTACATCGGGTAGATGCACCACTTATCACCGGTGCGGTGATGTGTGGCATGCATGATGCGGTACATGACCGGGTCGCGCATTACCAGGTTGGGGTGAGCCATATCGATCTTTGCGCGCAGGACACGGCTGCCCTCGGGGAACTCGCCGTTCTTCATCCGCTCCAGCAGGTCCAGGTTTTCATCCACAGGCCGGTTCCGGTAAGGGGACTCGGTACCGGGTTTCAGAGCTGATTCATTCTCACTCCACTTCGTGCCACGCGGCAAGGTGCCTCGGCTGGCGCTCATCTCTTCAGGCGTCTGGTCGTCGACATATGCCAGTCCCTTTTTGATCAGTCGGATGGCCCATTCATACAGCTGGTCGAAGTAATCTGAGGCAAAAGTCACTTTAACCCACTGGATACCCAACCAGCGGGCGTCGTCTTCGATGGCTTCCACGAATTCGGTCTCTTCCTTGGTCGGGTTGGTGTCGTCAAAGCGCAGGATCAATTCGCCGCCGAACTCCTTGGCGGTGTTGTAGTCGATCAGGAAAGCTTTGACATGGCCGATATGCAAGTAGCCATTCGGCTCCGGGGGCAGGCGGGTTCGGACATAGGTGAAACGCCCCGTTTTCAGGTCTTCCGCGACCGCTTCGGTAATGAAATTTGTTGGCTTGCTGGGGATGTCAGTTGGTTCCATGATCCGATCCTTTTCGGTATAATTCAGGGGTAAGTATGATTCGTAACTTCTCAATAAACTTGGGGACACACCGCCCCCAGTTCATTGAAATGATACGAAAGCTATTATAACAAATGAAAGGAGACTGCAAATTGAATATGGAGAAACACGGGAATTTCCTGGGAACTTATTTTAATAAAGAGACCACTCTGCGGCTGGCATCTGTGGCGAAAATCCTTTCCTGGGTGGTAGTTGTAGTATATGCCCTTGAGTGGCTGGTTCAAGCCTTGGCAATGGTTCTGCAGATTACGCGCGGGTTTTGGACGGGTATGGGTGCAACTGATGTGGCCCAAAGCATTCTTTACCTGTTTGAACAGCCCCTGCGTGGGGTGGTCTATTTTGTTGTCCTGCAGGGTGTCGCCCAGGCGTTGCCAATGTTCATGGATATGGAAGACAACACCCGCCGGGCGGCACGCGACATTGAAGAGAGATAACTTCCTTCTGAATAGAAATGTTGTATAATTGCGGCGTTATGAATGCAGGAGTTTCTTCCTATTTCTATTGTTCCCACCCTTAAACGCCGTTGCGGGTGGGAAGGACGCGCCTGCCACAGCAGGCGCTTTTTTATTCCGATCCCGAATTACGAATTACCAATGACCGATCACTATTTCCGCAAACCTTTTTCACGGAGCACACCATGACGATAATCCCCATTGATGATCAGGTCGCCCTTTTAATGCAAGGCACCGAATACGGCGATGAAGAACTGAAGAAGAATATGGCTAACGAACTGCGCCAGCGTTTGATCGAAGCCGCCAGCGAGCATCGTCCACTGCGTGTCTATTGCGGTTTCGATCCGCGCACTTCCGATCTGCACCTCGGCCACACGGTGCCCATGCGAAAACTGCGCCAGTTCCAGGAACTTGGCCATGAGGTTACCTTTGTGGTTGGCTCCTTCACTTCGCTGATCGGCGACCCGTCTGACAAGGACAAGCTCCGCCCGCGCCTCACCCAGGAGCAGGTCGAATTCAATGCCCGCACCTACGCAGAACAGGCTTATAAGATCCTTGACCGCAGTCAGACCAGGATCCGCTTTAATTCAGAATGGTTGTCAGAGCTGACCTTTGCGGAGGTGATCGAATTGGCCTCCAATTTCACCCTCCAGCAGTTCATCACCCGCGAGAATTTCCGCAAGCGCTGGGATAACGGCGACCCCATCTACCTTCATGAGACTTTTTACGCCATTATGCAGGGCTACGATGCCCATGCGTTGAAGACGGATGTGCAGGTGGGAGGCACCGACCAGCTTTTCAACATTGTCACTGCCGCCCGCAAGATCATGGCCTCCCAGGGCGATAAGCCCAATATTGCCATCATCCTGGGCATCCTGCCTGGTACGGACGGCGAGGTCAAGATGAGCAAATCGCTGGGCAACCATATTCCATTGCTTTCGACGCCCGAGGATATGTACGGGAAGATCATGTCTGTCCCGGATAAGGCCATGGGATCGTTCATGCGCCTGGTCACCCGCTGGACCCCTGACCGGATCGCCGGGATCGAAGCCGGGCTGAAATCCGGTGCGCTGCACCCACGGGATGCCAAGATGTCGCTGGCGCGCGAGATCGTGTCCATTTACCATAGCGACCAGGGCGCAGCCCAGGCTGAGGATGCCTTTAAGAAGGTTTTCCAGCAGAAGGACATCCCCGACGATATGCCTGATTTTTCTCTCCAACCTGGTCAGACGGTGCTGGATGTGCTAGCGGCAGCCGGCCTGGTGGCGAGCAAATCCGATGGACGCCGCATGATCGAGCAAAACGGAGTTAAGCTGGATGGGGAGATCCTGGAGAAGTTTGACGCCCCCTTCCCGCATCCGGGAGTGCTGCAGGTGGGCAAGCGGCGGTTTGTGAGGGTGAAGTAATTACGGGTTCATGGCTGTTTCGAGCAGCGTCTGCCCGATGAACCCTGCCAGGCTGGCGTTGTTCTCTTCCAGCAATACCACTATCGCCAGCGGCGCGCCCTGACCGGCGGGTAGCGTTCCACCCAGTGACCAGGAGAAGGCCTGGGATGCTTGAGCCACACTGGCATTCCACTGCCAGAAAGGTTGTCCGCTGACCATCAATGTTTGGGCGGTATCTGCCGCGTGGCTGGAGGGAAAGATGGCCACCGGCTCGCTAAGCGCTGGCAGGATCACCCATCCTTGAGCAGGGGTATTCACTGCCATTGCCAGGCGCGGTGCCGGTCGCACCCCATTGTCGCTCAATGTGGCTGCCGCCAGGGCCATCTGCAGCGGGCTGACTCGTAATGGGTTACCCGGCGTGGAGGCGGCTGCAGCAGGCAAGCTCATTTGTGGCGTGCTGTAAAATCCCAGGTTGGTATACACTTGTTCCGCAATGCCCGGCGCAGGCCAGGTGCTGTACCCGGCAGCCTGAAAGAAGGGCTGCAAGGTATCACCGGGTGGGTACATTCCCTGTGTTGCTCGGTCCAGTAGGGGGGAAGTAGGGTCTTGGAGCAGGGCGGAAGCTTGCGCGTCCAGGTTGTTCGGGTCAAAGGTCGGGTGCGAAGCCATTGCCAGGATTTCGCCGCTGGAGGCGTTGATCAAAACGATTGCGCCCATATGGTTTCCCAGCAATTTGTCTGCCACCCGTTGCAGTACCAAATCCAGGCTCAGGCGCACATCTAGGCCTGGCGGGGGTTGGCCGTAGACAATATGGTCCCACCAGATGCTGCTGGCGGGATTCCCCTGCAGACCGCGCAGGTAGAGGTCGAGGCTGGCTTCCAGCCCGGATTGCCCATAAGTGGGATTCGTATAGCCGGTAACGGGGGACAGGTCCGGGTAGAGATAGGCGCGCTGGTAATCTCCTGAATTACCTGACGTGATATTGATCGGAGTTTCGTTCCGATCCAGCAGGCTGCCTCGTTTGACGTAGCGGTCGGCGATGGAACGGCGGGCATTGTCGGTGCGTTCGAGCAGTTCTGGCCCGCGCCATACAGCCCACCAGGCGTTTGTGGCTGCCAGGGCCAGCAGGCCCAGGCCGAGCAACCCTGCCAGGACCAGGTAGGGTTGAGGTTTCAGCAGCGGCGCAGGTTCCTCTTCAGGCTGGCTGGAGATGAGCAATAAGATGCTGAGTGCCAGGAAGGATGTCAACAGGGACGAACCGCCGTAAGACACAAAAGGCAGGGTCACTCCCGTCAGCGGTAGAAGGCGGATGGTGCCGCCAATGATCAGGATGGATTGGGCTCCGATGTATGCGGTCAGCCCGGCAGCCAGGATCCGGCGGAAGTTATCCGGGGCACGCAGGGTAGTACGGATGCCGCGGGCGATGAAGAAACCAATCATGCCCAGCAGACCCAGGGTTCCCACCAGTCCCGTTTCTTCGGCAATGGCAGGAAACACGAAATCTGAAATTGCCACCGGTACCAACCCCGGACTGCCCAATCCAGGCCCGCGTCCCGATGTCCCGCCGTTGGCAACTGCCATCAAGGATTGTACGATTTGGAAGGAGCGTCCGGATGGGTCGAGCCAGGGATTGAGCCAGGCATCCACGCGCAGACGGATGAGATCGTACAGAAAATATCCAGCTACACCAGCAATTGCCAACCCCACCAGGCTGACCAGCAGGATGCGTTTTTTTCCGGAGGCGACGAAGATGGTGATCGTATAAAGGAAGATGAAAATGGAAGCAGTGCCCAGGTCACGCTGGATGACGAGCAGCAAGAGCGCCACACTTAATACCACCGCTGTAGGCGCCAGCAGGGGTAATGGGCGCAGGCTGAGTGGCAGGCGGTCGGCCAGGTAGGCAGCCAGGTAGATGATCAGCAAAAGTTTTAGCGGCTCGGAGGGCTGGAAGTAGATGCCGCAGCAGCCCAGCCAGGCATGCACATTCCCGCCCCCGGGATCAGTACCAAAGATGAGTGTCAGGGCGGTGATCAGCAAGCCACTGGTCAGCCAGAGATACTTGTAGCGCCGCAGGAAACGCAGTTCGGGGGAAAGCCGCAGGCCAAGGATCAGGACCAGTCCACAAACCAGCAGCCAGGCGGTTTGGCGCAGCCCAAAACTGGGAACCAGGCGGAAGATGGTAAGAACACCCCAACCGGTCAGCAGCGCGGCGATGGGAAGAAGATAGGGATCTGCGTCGGGCCGCGTTCGGCGGGACATGAAATGTGCCAGGGTGAAAACAACCACCCAGGCCGCGAAGCCCAGCCAGTGATTCCAGCGGTAGTCCACCGCCCAGGTGCGGGCGCGGGCAGCGGGTGCCAGGGTCAGGATGAGTGCGTAGAGGAATAGAAATACACCCGCCAGGCGAAGCAGGCGGGCTTGGATTTGATTTGGGGATTCAGGTGCCAGGAAGCGTTTCATCAATCTGGTTGTGGTTGTCCGGGCAGGGTCGCCTTTACAAAAGGTATTTTCTTACCAGGAGATCCAGTTTTTGCCGCGTGGATGGTGGAATGGCGGATGGCTGGGTGATGATGGCTGACTTCAAGGCTGAATCGCAGGTGCAGGTGCGTTCCTCAGGTAGCGAGGTCACCAGGTGACGGATGGCTGTCTGGGCGGCTTGCGTATTCTTGTTGAGCGTCTGGATCACCATTTCCACCGTCACGGTCGCTTCGCTGACACGCCAGACATCGTAATCGGTTACGTGTGCCATGATGGCATAGCACATCTCGGCTTCCCGTGCCAGGAAGGCTTCCGGGGCAGCCGTCATACCGACAATGGACATTCCCCAGGAGCGGAAGGTATTCGACTCGGCTTTGGTCGAGAAACGCGGCCCTTCGATGACGACGAAAGCACCTCCGGCATGGGCTGTAGCACCGGTTTCCATCACCGCTTTCTCCAGCGCTGCGGATAGGTCCGGGCAGAATGGGTCCGCAACCCCCACATGTGCCACCAATCCATCGCCAAAGAAAGTCCGGGTGCGTTCCTTGGTATTATCAAATATTTGGTCGGGGATGACGATTGAACCGGGGGCGTAATCCTCCCGCAATGAACCGCAGGCGTTGATGCTGACAATTCGTTCTGCACCGAGTGCTTTCAATGCGTAGATGTTGGCTCGATAGGGAACCTCGGTAGGCATAATATGATGTCCAACGCCATGCCGGGCCAGAAAGGCCACGCGTTTACCTTCCAGGGTTCCCACTATGATGGGCGCGGAGGTCTTTCCAAAAGGAGTCTCGAGGTCGTGTTCGGTGGTGTTGGTCAGCCCGGACATACTGTACAGACCGGATCCGCCCAGGATGGCGAGGGAAAGTTTTTCAGGCATGGAATTTCTCCAAAAGCGATTAGATTCGCTTGGTGGGCGGCATTAAAATGTCACCAGCCAGGGAAATGACAAAACTGGTTTCACCGCACTTGAATTCGTCTTCAGATATGATGACGGTGGGCATGGCAAGTTTTTCCTGGTTGAGCAAAACGCCGTTGGTCGAATCCAGGTCTTCCAGCCACCATTGACTGTGATGGAAACTCAGGCGGGCATGTCGGGCAGAAATGGCCTCGTCGTCCACCGGGCATTCACAGGCAGGGTCGCGGCCGATGGTCACGTCCGGCTGGATGAAATGGCGGGTCTGTGGAGCCGGTCCACCGCGGGAGATTGTCAGGCTGATGGGTGGTACCTTGCGGGATGCCAGGAGCGCCCCCTGTTGCCTTATCTCGCGCCACAGGCAGATAAATGCCCAGCCCAGGAAAGCATACAGGCTGACCGCCAGCGCGAGTCGTAGAACAAGTACTACCGGTCCGCTCATTTCTTCCTGGCTTTCTTCAGGTTTTTATTATCAGTTTGGGGTATCACAGCCGTTGGACGGTCGGCGGAGATGGGCGATCTTGGCTGGGTGGCCATCTTTTCGCTGCCGCGCCCGCTCGGCAGGTCCTGGCCAAAAATAAGCGTCACACCCGCCAGGGAAATTACATCGCCAGGGTAAAGAATGGATTTGTTGATCAGCTGTCCGTTGACGAAGGTCCCCCCGGTGGAATTCAGGTCGAAAAGCGCAAAGTGGCCCTTGGTGGCTCGTAACTGGGCGTGGGTGCGCGAGACACGCGGGTCATCAATGACTACCTGGTTATCCAGTCTCCGGCCCATATTGATGACCGGGCTCTTGAGCGGAATGATTTTTGTCCCCCCCAGGATAAGAAATGCATTTTGGGGAATATGATCAACCGGTTGCTCGGGTTGAGATTCGGCCGGCATTCCCTGGGTTTCGGCAACGTTTTCGCTGCTGTATGAGGCGATGATGTGGGTCTCACCGGCGGCCATATCCCTATCTGCTGCAGTTGTCACTGTTGGATTCACCAGGAAGTGGTATCCCGCCTCTGCTCCCGCGGTGTGGAGTGCCTCGGCCAATTCATTCACCAGGCGGGGTTCATTCCGCCAACGCGCCAGCGTGTTCGGGTTGGCAATGATTACAAACACATTCGGAGCGAAGGTAGTCCCCTCCTGCTCTTTGAGACTGTTATGCATTGCAGCAGCGAGTTGCTGATAGACCCTGTCCTCAGCCTTGTAGCCCGGCAGGTATTTCAACAGGTGAACTTCGAGCAATGCCTGCAGGCGGGATTCAAATTTGTCGAGTGTTGGCATGGTGGGATTATTATAGAGGGGAGGAGACAATTCTGCAAGCCTGGATGAATTGTGCTTGTAATGCAAAAACCCGGCTCTTTCTAGCAACCGGGCTTCTGAGTTTGGGCCTGGAAGAAAATTTACCTGCTTATTACCTGTCCGCAATTGGGACAAAACTTTTCATCATGTGTCAGAACATAGCCACACTTGGGGCAGGTCTTCGGTTGTTCATTCCCCAGTGGTGCTCCGCAGGCTGCGCAGGTGGAACCGCCAACCGGGTTGGCTGCCCCGCAGAAGGCGCAGGTCACACTGCTGAGCCGTTCAGAAAGTTCCTGGCTGGCTCCGGCATTGTGGACAACATCGTTTACTGTCTGCCATATTTTTTCATTTATTTGAAGACTGCTTACATCCTGTGCGATGTCATCCAGGCGGCCCAGCAGGTTCAGGGGGTTAAGCAGGGCGGAAATAGCCGTCTGCCCCAGGCTGGCTGCCACACCCAGCCATTGTTGTTCGCCAACCTGCACCATGATTCCGTCTTCTACTTGTTGAAGATTGACACTTACCCCGGTCCTGCCTCCAGAGCGTGAATACTGGGATGAAGCGATCTGGATGGTCAGGTTACTTTTTTCACCAAGGATTTGGGTCTGGGTATTGCCCTGGTTAAATTCAGCCATCAATGCCTGGGCAATGTCGGTGGTGGTGATATTTCCGTGGAATACTCGTCTGTCCATAGATTTCGATTATAATCGTTTTGCCCGATTGGGCAATGCTCCACCTCCATTTACGGAAATTTCTTGGATAAGTTGCGACTCATGCAAATCCGGATCAAACAAGGACTTTGGCTTCTTTTCGTGCTTGGATTTGCCAGCCTGCTCTGGCTGGCTCCGGTGTGGACTCCCGCCGCGGCTCAACAACCGACAGGAAGTATCCCGACGGTGACCGGCACGGTCTCTAACCATCCGCTCATCACGGTGAACAACCCGGATGGCGCCAATGTCCGCGCTGGGCCAAGTTCGTATGATTATGCTGCAATTGACTGGCTTCCGCCCGGGGCGACCGCCTCGGCGTTGGGAAAATCTCCCGCTGATGAATGGATTCAGATCATTGATTTGACCGTACCTGGCGGAGTAGGGTGGGTATATGCTCCCTTGGTATCACTTTCACCGGGTTTTCTTCCCGTCGTTGAACCCCCACCAACCGCTACCCCTCAAACTACTCCAACCATTAATCCCACCTTTGCGGCTGCATTCCAGGTTCAAACCACGCCCACGCGCCTGCCTACTTTCACTCCGCCGCCCCCGTTGGCAACCTTGAATTTTGAGTCTTCGTCTGGAACAGGGTCGCGCATCCCAATGGGCTTTGTCATCCTCGCCCTGGCGGTGATTGGGATCCTCGGCGCGGTCATTTCATTCCTGCGCGGCAGATGATGGGTTAGGTTAAAAAGTGAGACCGGGATTATCCCGGTCTCTTAATTTTCCCTAATTCTCACTTGCCCCGCACGTACCGCCCTCGCAGGAACAGGATGGGGCTGCATTTGGGTTATCCACCAGGAATCCCTTGCCGCGTTCATCGTCAATATAGTCAACTGTGGCGCCGGACATGTACTGGATGGAGGTCTCATCCACCAGGACTTTAAGGCCTTCGCTCTCAAAACTGGCATCGGTATCACGCGGCTTGTTGTCAAGCGCCATACCATATTGGAACCCGGAGCAAGTCTGACCGGTGATGTAGACTCGCAGGGCATAACTTTCATCCAGGGCTTGTTGTTGTCGCAGACCACGTACCACTTCGGCGGCAGAGGGGGTGAGCAGAACAGTCTGGGTTTGAACGGGAGTTGCCATTTTTACCTCTTTTTTGTGAAAGTATGAATATCATATCAATAAATTGGGGACAGGTTGGTGTGAGGTAATGCAAAGCAGCCTCAAAAACCAACCCCTTCCTCCCCTTGACTTCGAAAGATGCAAATTCGACCCATACTATCAGGATTATAAAGTTTTGTCAATTCCTGCCAGATGCAGGTATAATCCCGCCAGTCAAATTCCACCGAAAAGGAGACCCCATGCGCAAATATATAACAATGCTGCTTCTGAGCTGCATCGTTGCACTGTTTGTTTCCGCCTGTGGACAGGCTAAGGACCCGGCTGCCAAGGCTGTTGAGGATTATTACACGGCTCTGGTGAATAAGGATTCCAGCGCCTTGTCTGCCCTATCCTGCGCTGACTGGGAATCGAATGCCCTGCTTGAATTCGATTCGCTCCAGGCAGTTACCACCAAGCTGGAAAACCTGTCCTGCTCTGCAACCAGTACGGATGGAACGACTACGCAGGTGAATTGCCAGGGAACCCTCATTGCCACATATAGTAACGAAAACCAGGAACTCGACCTCTCTGTACACACCTATGAGGTGGTCAAGCAGAATGGTGAATATCTGGTTTGTGGCTACAAATGAAATTTTGGCTCTTTTCTCGTGAGAATCTATGGGCTTTGACCTTTTGTTTGATACTCATTGCCCTGGTTATCTTAACCGTCAGTAGCGCACCGGTCTGGATTTATCAGGGTTTTTAATGACCCTCACCCTGATCCTCATCTCCATTGTCATTGCCGCACTATTGGGATTGGGCACAGGCAACCGCGCTCGTGTCCCACTTCTGCTGGGGATCTGCGTACTGGCGGTCTATGCC
>CAIKOL010000285.1 GCA_903829085.1 uncultured Anaerolineales bacterium
GCCGGAATATCTCATCTGGTACCTCCTGGACGCGAATCACCTGCCGGTCGATCAGGTGAAGAACATTTCCTCCAGCCCGGAAACCAGCCGCTTGATTGATCCTGGTTATCAGCCCTGCATGGTCATTTGTAATATCTGTACCCTGGCGCAGGAAAAAGGCTATCAACTGGTATACAATAGAAGCTCGCTGCTGTTGTATTTCAACCCGCGTTGACAAACTGAAATCGTCGCCGTGGATTATCTCTTTGGGTACGGATTAAGCCGTTCAACCTGGTTATGAATAAGAAGAAACTCCTTTTTCCCCGCTGGGATTTGGTCTTGCTTGTAGTGTTGCTTGCCGCCGGATTGGGATTGCGTCTGATTGATTTGACCAACCCGCCGCTTGACTTTCATCCAGACCGCCAGTTGCATGGCGCTATTATTGCCCGGGGCATGTATTACCAGATGTTGCCTGACATTGACCCGGCCCAAAAGCAATTGGCGGTCAATTTATGGAAAAGTGTGGGTGTCTATGAGCCACCCATTTTGGAACGCATTGTTGCCCTGACTTATTTTGTGGTGGGTGGTGAATATCTCTGGATCGCGCGCATTTATAGTTCTGTCTTCTGGATGATCGGTGGACTGGCACTCTATGAGTTGGCAAGACGCATGACCTCGGTGGGCGGAGGGTTGGCTGCGCTTGCCCTTTATTTGTTCGTACCCTTCAGTGTGATTGCGAGCCGTTCCTTTCAGCCTGATCCCTTTATGGTCATGGGCATGCTGCTGGCGGTTTACAGCCTCTATTGCTGGTCAGAAGAGCGTACGTGGAAATGGGCGCTTTTTACCGGGCTTTTTACCGGGTTGGCTGTCTTGGTCAAGGCATTTGCAGGTGTCATGCTTGCTCCTGCACTGGTCATCATGGTGCTAAACACAGTCGGGTGGCGGAAAGTGGCCCTGAACAGGCAGGTCTGGAGTATGGCAGGGATTTCAACCGTCATCCCTGGCCTCTATTATCTTTTCAGCATCAGTTCCCGTTCGGTCGGTTTTATTGATTTCTGGGTTCTGTCCTATACGAATTTATTGCTCAAGCCGCGTTTTTATTTCGCCTGGCTTTCCACTGCTGGCATTGTTATCGGTATTGGCACTATTTTCTTCAGCCTGGCAAGTGTATTGCTCCTTTCTGTTAAAGGCCGGGCTTTGACGCTGGGGTTATGGCTGGGATATGCTCTCTTTGGCTTGTTGGAACCTTATCAGATAACCACCCACGATTATTACAGCCTCGCCATCATTCCATTGGCGGCCCTATCCCTTTCGCCCATCTTTGGATTAATTATCGATAAAGTCCGCCAGCAATCGCGCTTCCTCCAGATATTTTTTACCAGCGTGATCCTCCTGTATGTGCTTTACCAGGGCTGGTTGGTTCGGAATGTCCTGGTATCCAGCGATTATCGCGGCGAAGCAGTTGGCTGGACACAAATGGGCGCCGGATTGCCCCGGGATGGCAGGATAATTGCTCTTACTCATGATTATGGGACGCGAATCTCGTATTTTGGTTTTATTCAGGTCTCTTTGTGGCCCTATGTCCAGGATTTTGACTTGCTTGGCATGCAGAATGGGGAACAGGGGAATGGTCAACTCACCAGCAGTGATTTTGAGCAGTATTTCAACTCAAAGATAGATGGTTATCAGTATTTCCTGGTGACCCGGTTCGATGAACTGGACGCACAGCCACTCCTAAAAGACAAACTCTACAGCACTTATCCCATCCTCCAGGAAGGAAATGGTCATATCCTTTTTGACCTGGCCCATCCTCTCACAACCCCACAACCGTGACACAACCACTCGTTTCCATTGTCTCTCCCTCGTATAACCAGGCTCAATTCCTGGAACAAACCATCCAGTCGGTGCTCGGGCAGGA
>CAIKOL010000286.1 GCA_903829085.1 uncultured Anaerolineales bacterium
CAGAGGACCATCGAGAAATTAGAGTCCGTGCTTATTTCGCCGGCGCGGGAATTTATTGTGTTTGATCAATCCGACAAACCTGACGCGCCGGGTATGGCAGAGGCTCCTTCCGAATTCCATATTCCTCTCTTCCATCAATTCCCGGCCAGTTTATTGGATTACCTGCCAGCAAAAGCACTGGTCCTGGTGGATGATCTTAGCATCCTGGAGAGTACCGGTTCAGAGATCGAAGAACAGGCCATTAAACTGCGCAGCGAGTCCATTGCCGAAGGAACCTTGCCGGATGATTTTCCAGTCCCTTACATTTCCTGGTCGGAGCTGGCAGATGCCATGCAAAGCAGCCATTCCTGCCTGGAACTGGGGCACTCGACCGCCGGGGAATCCATCGACACCCTTGCCTCTCATTTCAATCCCATTGAGCGCTTCGGCGGGCGTTTGAAACCCTTTACCGAATACCTGGTGAAGATCGCCAGCAGGAATGATCCCGTTGTACTTGTCTCGCGCCAATCCTCCCGTCTGGAGGAACTGTGGTCCCAACAGGGATCAGGGATGAGCGACCAGGCAGGCGGCAACCCCCAATTTCTCGAAGCCTCGCTCTCCGAGGGTTGGCTGCTTACATCCGAAACCCAAAATCCCTGTTACCTGATCACTGACTCCGAGATCTTCGGCTGGGAGCGTCCGCAACCGCGCCAGCGCCCGCGCCCAGGGGCTGAGACTCCGGAATCCGCTTACGCCGACCTGCACCCTGGCGATTGGATCGTGCATGTGGATTACGGCATCGGGCGCTTCATCGGGCTGGTACAGCGTACGCTCGAAGGGCTGGAGCGCGAGTTTCTTTGCATCGAATATAAGAACGGTGACCAGGTCTATGTTCCCATTCACCAGGCTGACCGGCTGACTCGTTACATTGGTCCGGATGGCTCGCCGCCCGCTCCGGGGAACCTGGGTACGCAGGAATGGCCGGAGACCAAGCGCAAGGTGCGGGAAGCGGTCCAGGAGGTGGCGCAGGATCTGCTCGACCTGTACGCCCGCCGGCATGTCGCCGAAGGGTTCGCCTTCAGTCCCGATAATACCTGGCAGGGGGAGCTGGAATCCAGTTTCCCGTATGTTGAAACCGATGACCAGGTCAAGGCGTTGGCCGATATCAAGCGCGATATGGAGACGCCCCGTCCCATGGACCGCCTGCTGTGCGGAGATGTGGGCTACGGCAAGACCGAAGTGGCGTTGCGGGCTGCCTTCAAAGCCGTCATGGATGGGCGCCAGGTGGCAGTCCTGGTTCCCACCACGGTACTGGCGCAGCAGCATTACGATACATTCCGCCAGCGGCTCTCAGCCTTCCCGGTAACCGTCGAAATGCTTTCCCGCTTCCGCACGCCGCGTGAGCAAAGCCAGATTTTGTATGCCCTGGCACAGGGTGCAGTGGATATCGTCATCGGTACACACCGGCTCCTCTCTGCAGATGTGGAGTTCAAAAATCTCGGGCTGGTGATTATAGATGAGGAACAGCGCTTCGGCGTGACGCATAAGGAACACCTGAAGAGGTTGCGTACCGAGGTGGACGTTCTGACGCTGACCGCCACCCCCATCCCGCGCACGCTGTATATGGCCCTGACCGGAGTGCGTGACATCTCGAATCTCAACACGCCTCCCGAGGAGCGCCTGCCCATCATCACCCACGTGGGGCCATATTCGCCAAAACTGGCCCGCCAGGCCATCCTGCGCGAATTGGAACGCGGCGGGCAGGTATTCTTCGTTCATAACCGCGTGCAGACCATTGATGCCATGCGCATGCACCTGGAAAAATTGGTCCCGGAGGCGCGCATCCTCATCGGTCATGGGCAGATGGTGGAGAACGAACTCGCCAGCGTGATGCACCGCTTCACTGCTGGGCAGGTGGATATCCTGCTTTCAACTTCCATCATCGAATCAGGTCTCGACATCCCCAACGCCAATACGCTCATTGTTGACCGGGCGGACGCCTTCGGGCTGGCCCAGTTGTACCAGTTGCGCGGGCGCGTTGGGCGTGGTGCGGCGCGCGCCTATGCCTATTTCTTCCGGCACAACAAGCTGCGCCCCACGCCCGAAGGCCAGGAGCGGTTGGAGGTGATTGCCGAGAACACACAATTGGGGGCCGGTTATTCGATTGCCATGCGCGACCTGGAAATGCGCGGGGCGGGTGAATTGCTGGGCTCACGCCAATCGGGGCATATCGCCGCGGTTGGTTTCCACCTGTACACACGCCTTCTGGCCATGGCGGTCCGTTCCATCCGCCAGGCAAGCCCAACCTCGAACCTCGAACCGTATAAGCCGGAGGCTGGTCTTATGGCGTTGGAACCGCTGGGATTGCCGGTCAATGTGGATTTGCCGCTTGCCATCGGGATTCCCGATACCTACGTCCCCGACACGGACCTGCGCCTGCGCCTTTACCGCCGCCTGGCGGACCTGACTGATGAGGCCGCCCTGGAAGCCCTGGCAGCCGAGTTTACTGACCGTTTTGGTCCGTTGCCTGAGATGATCACCAACCTGTTCTACCAGATGCGGGTTAAGCTGCTCGCCGAAAAGGCCGGCCTGGTCTCTGTTGGCATGGAAAGCAGCCAGATCGTACTGCGTTTCCCGCCTCCCGCGGAAGGGACTGAGGCGAAGCGCCTGCCTGACTTGGGACCTGGGATCCGGGGCGGAAAGAACGCCTACTGGTGTTTGTTTGGCAAGGATGCCGACTGGCAGGAGCGGTTGCTGGATATCCTGGAGAGGTTAAATTAAAAGCGACTGGTTTTCCTCCAGTCGCCTTGTTCGGTTTTATTTAACTCAGTGGTTCTCTTAAGCCATCTTCCGTATTCTTACTTCAATTTCCTTGTTCGCTTTCAATAGCTCCACCAGTTTATGGACATCTGTATCCCCATAGTGATACGGATACAGGATGCGCGGCTGGAAAGCTTCAGCCGCATCTGCCGCCATCTCCGGGGTCATGGTGTAGGGCAGGTTCATCGGCAGGAAAGCCACATCAATTGCTTTCAACGCCCTCATTTCCGGGATGTTCTCGGTATCCCCGGCAATGTACACGCGCTTCCCGCCAAGGCCCAGGATGTAGCCGTTTCCACTACCCTTCGGATGGAATGGGGCTCCGTCCGGGCGTTTGTGCACCAGGTTGTAAGCCGGCACCGCCTGGATCGGGATCCCCGCCACCGTCTGTTCATCCCCGTTGCGCATCACGATCCCGCCGGGCACCTGCTGGGCACAAGTTTCAGTCTGCACCAGCAGGGTTTTATCCGTGCGGATGCTTGACAGGGCTTGCTGGTCGAAGTGGTCGAAGTGCTCGTGGGTCACCAGCACCATGTCCGCCTTGGGGAGCAGCGTGTAGTCCGCCACCTTGCCAAACGGGTCCACATAGAGTTTCAGCCCATTAAAAAGCATAAGCAGGCTGCCGTGTCCCAGGAAAGTAATGGAGAGGTCTCCCGCGGAGGTGGAGAATACGTCAGTATCGAATTTCTCGAATGGGTTCATAATTGCCTTCTTTCTTCCTAATCGGGATCCTCGTGTTTACCGTCACAGAAAGGTTTATTGGTGGACTTTCCACACCGGCACAGGGTCACCCGGTTGCGGATTTCGTAAACCGTCCCGTCCGCAGCCTCGATCGGGATCCCGCCCCGCACCCAGATCGCGCCCAGCACGTTTTTAATCGGGTCGATTACCAATCCGATGGAAGGCTCAAAGGCCGGCTCCAGCAGGTTGCCTTTCTCATCATGCAGCACCAGCCGTCCAGCAGGACAATCCCAGACCTCCTGCATGGCGATCTTCTTCGCTTCCGGGTGGTCAGAGAGGCGCGTGTTATCCCAGGCGCCGCCCGCCCGGTCACAGAAGCGCGCATTCGCACACAGCGAGACCACATCGGTCATCACCAGTTCCGGTCCAACCGTCTCCGGTTCGATCTGAGTAATAAAAGGTTCCCGGCTGGCTGTTTCGGTACCATCGAAGAACTCCTCGCCATGGCTCCCGTCGCAAAAAGGTTTTTCCTTGGAATGACCGCAGCGGCACAGTTCATATTCTTCCTTGAGCGGGTACTGCTTGCCCGTATTCCATCCGATGGACAGACATTCCGCATCCGGGATCAAGATCTGGTCAGTCAAAGGGATCCCGCCGTAAACGGTGTACGGACCGTCTTCATTTACTTTGATCTTCATTTTTTCATTTTTGGTTGTCATCATTAACTCTCTTTCTCTGTTAAGCAATCATACACCCTTCATACGGATGATTCAATCGGCTTTTTGGGAGCTGCTACGGCTTTCTCAAAGTCGGGGTTTGGGGTGTTGTCGGGTAGCTTTGCCACCCGACAACACCCCAAGATCTCGTTTGATACCCTGGCTCTCACAAGATACTGCACTATTTGCAGTAGACTTTTAGAAAGCCCTGCGGCTAACGCATGAATGCCGAAACCAGAGTTCCGATCAATGAAACCAGCATGGGCAGGGCAACCATGGCAGCC
>CAIKOL010000287.1 GCA_903829085.1 uncultured Anaerolineales bacterium
ATTCTCAAAAATTGCGGAATTTTTGAAATGTCTGGGTACTTCATGTAGCATGCACGAGTTGCATGGTGAACGCCCAGCATATCCAGACGCTTTTCTAATTGTTCAAGGCGGGCGAGAAAATCGTTGTAATTGCGTCCCGATCTGGAAGTCCAGGCCATTTCGCTGATCGCCAAAAAGCGCGGAAACATCTGCCAGTCAATGCGCTCACGAGTGTCAACATATTCACTCCACAGCGCGCCTTCCACGCCCAGGATGGCTTGCGCTTCTGCATCGGTCACTTCGAAAAAATATGGCTCAAAGTTATAGGTTTTTACCAGTTCCGTCACTCTGTAGGGGTAATCCAGATACAGACTTCCAAAGTCGGAAACGATCGTTTTGCGCCCCTTTTTAAGTTGCTTGATCGTTTCCTTTTTCCTGAAATAGAACCAGAACTGGTTGATGAGGTCGTTGTCCAGATCATCGTGCATAACTTCATTCCACCCGATCACCCGACAACCTTTCTTCTTCAATATTTTGGCGATCCGGTTTTCAAAATACATCTGGAGATCATTCTCCGTCTTCAGGCCAAATTCGCGTTTTCGCCTCTGGCAATGCGGGCATTTTTTCCACTCTTTTTTGTTGACTTCATCCCCACCAATGTGGATGGTTTTGTAAGGAAACAGTCCGACAATTTCGCCAAAGACATCCTCCAAGAATTCATACACGGATTCTTTGCCCGCGCACAAGGGCCGGGAAAATGCACCGATCGAAGTGCGGACTTCCATCGGTTCACCGCTGCAGGACAATTCCGGGTAGGCCGCCATCGCCGCCACGGCGTGGCCGGGTGAATCAATTTCGGGGATGACCTCGATAAAGTTCGCTTTTGCATAAGTGACGATCTCGCGAACTTCATCCTGGGTGTAAAAGCCGCCGTGCGGTTTCCCATCAAAAATGGCATTTGAAAGAAGAAAGCCCCCCACCTGCGACTCCTTGCGAAAGCCGCCCACTTCAGCCAGGCGCGGGTATTTCTTGATCTCGATCCGCCAGCCCTGGTCATCGGTCAGGTGCCAGTGAAAACGGTTGATTTTCTGCAGAGCCAGCAGGTCAATCAGACGTTTGATTTCCTGTGGGCCAAAGAAATGCCGTGAGACATCCAGCATAAAACCGCGATAAGCAAAACGCGGTGCATCTTCGATATGAAGGTATGGGATATCACAAGGAAAAGTTGCCGTTCCTACTTCCAGCTCTACCGGGAGCAACTGCCGGAGTGTTTGCGCCCCGTAGAACAATCCCGCCGCTGTGGATGCGGCGATGCATATGCCGCTTTCATCGACATCCAGTTGGTACGCTTCCTCCCCTTGAATGGTCGCCTCAAACTCCAGGCGGATACTGCCCTTGTCCTGAGCGAAGGCCAGCCCGGTCAATTTCTGCAGAAGGCGCGCCGCGTTTTCCCCACCCGGCGGATATGTGATGGCCGCATCCGATCTCAGATGAAAAACAGCCTGCTTAACCGTCATTACCTGGGGTTTCGGGATCAACGCCAGCGTCTGTGTCATGTTTTCACTCCTAATCTGCAAACGAACCAAGGCCTGAAGGTGGGAATTCAGGGAGATTATAAGGCATTGAACCTGGACAGGTTGGTATATTTTAGAAAGACTTGGTAAGAACCGTCGACATCCACAAACAATTCAAGTAGACTCATAGGAGTGCGGTTTATTTCAGTTAATTCTGGTTTGGACACCAGAAAGGGTACCCAATTGTGAGCCCCGCACATATTTATAGCTCACGTTGCTCTTGGTGATTGCGATCATTTCTCGAAGGATTGCCCCACATTTGGAAGTGGTCAGTCATATGCACGGCAAAAACATGTACGAAATTGGCTACCACATCCTGCCCTATTTCCTGAACGACTGGGAACGGTTCAAGCACATTCCCCTGGGTGTGCGGGCGCACAGCACGCGCGTGCGCGGTTCTGGTATGATGGACAACGGCATTGAAAAGCCGAATGTGCACGTCACCCTGTCGAGCAGGATCTCCGCCGAAGATTGTACCCGCTTGAACCTGGTTACTTCGACCCTGCGAATGTAAACGCCAATGAGTGAAAAGGCCGCGAAGATAAAGGCGTTCTCTAGGTTCCCAAGGCCGGTGAGATCCTTTATAAATTGGATGCCTGAGCTCGTCAGGCATTTTGGAGAGATAATATGCAAAAAGCGAATTTTGGAATGATGGGGTTGGGCGTGATGGGGCACATGCTGGCGCTCAACATGGAGCGTCATGGTTTCCGTGTAGCCGGATACGACCTGGATGCCGAAAAGGTGCAAGCCTTCGGAACGAAATACCCCGGCAAGAACCTGGTCGCCTGCACCTCGTTGGATGAATTCCTGGCCGCCCTGGAGCTCCCGCGTCGCATCATGATGATGGTTCCGGCCGGGAAACCGGTGGATGCAGCCATTGCCAGCCTGCGTGACGTACTCACACCGGGCGACCTGCTCATCGACGGAGGCAACACCTTTTTCCTGGACACCGAGCGCCGCTCAAAGGAACTGGAAGCCAAGGGCATCATCTACATCGGCACCGGTGTCAGTGGCGGCGAATACGGCGCGTTGTGGGGTCCCTCCATCATGCCCGGTGGTCAACCCGCAGCCTGGGAATTGGTTAAACCCATATTTGAGGCCATCAGCGCCAGGGTCGGGGACGAGCCCTGCGTGGCTTACATGGGGCTGCGCGGCGCCGGTCACTATGTCAAGATGGTGCACAATGGGATCGAGTACGGCGACATGCAGCTCATCGCTGAAGCCTACGATATCCTGCATCGCGGCCTGGGACTGGACAATGCCCGCCTGCACGAGGTGTTCAGCGACTGGAACCGCGGCGAACTCGAGTCCTACCTGATCGAGATCACTGCCGACATTTTCACGCGTTCGGATCCGGAAACGGGCGGCGCCATCCTCGACCTGATCCTGGACGAAGCCCAGCAGAAAGGCACCGGCAAATGGGCATCACAGAACGCCCTGGATCTGGGCGCCCCCACTCCGACGATCAATGCTGCGGTGGAAAGCCGCATTATCTCTGCCTATAAAGATGAACGCATTGCGGCCTCTAAGGTGTTGAGCGGGCCTGAACCCTGCTTCCCGGTCGACCAGGAGACAGTCATTGGCTGGGTGCGGGAGGCCCTGTATGCCGCCAAGATCTGTTCCTACGCCCAGGGCTTCGGGCTGATGCGCCTGGCTGACAAAGAGTATGGCTACAACCTGAACTATGCTGAGATCGCCCGTATCTGGCGGGGCGGCTGTATCATCCGCGCCCGCTTCCTGAATGATATCCGCCAGGCCTTTGAGCGCACCCCCAGCTTGACCAACCTGATGATGGACCCCGAATTTGCAAAGACAATGAACGCGCGCCAGTCATCCCTGCGCAAAGTGGTGGCACTGACTGCCGGGAACGGGATCCCAGCGCTGGCCTTCAGTTCGGCGCTGGCGTATTACGATGCCTACCGCAGTGAACGCCTGCCCGCCAACCTGACGCAGGCCCAGCGGGATTACTTCGGCGCCCACACCTACCGGAGGATCGACAGGGAAGGTGCCTTCCACACGGAGTGGACCGCAGAAAAATAAGGAGCACTTATGAAATATGGCCTGAACATCCCGCCCAACGGTGCATTGGATTTCCTCTCGCTAGGCGCACTGGTACACCGACTTGACCCAGGCATCATTCCCTTCCGCAAAGCGACCGAGTGTCAGATCCACGTCAGCGGTGGAGAATTCAACTGTGCCGCGAATCTGTCCGACTGCTTCCGGCTGAACACCGGTATCGCCACTGCCATGGTGGATTACCCCATCGGCGATCTGATCGAGGAGCGTGTGCGGGCCATGGGTGTACATTCTTTCTACAAGCAGTTCAAACACAACGGCGTTACTGGCCCCAACATGGCCGCGGTTTACAGTGACCACGGATACGGGGTGCGCGCCCCGGTCGTCTTCTACAACCGTTCCAACGAAGCCGCCGCGCTGCTCAAACCGGGTGACTTTGACTGGAATGCTATCTTTGCCAGCGGCGTGCGCTGGTTCCACAGCGGCGGGATCTTCGCGGCACTCTCCGAGACCACTGGCGAGATCATTATCGAGGGGATGAAAGCCGCCAAAGCAGCTGGAGCAGTGACTTCTTTCGACCTGAATTACCGCGCCAAGCTCTGGAACATTTGGGGTGGGAAGGAACGCGCCCAGTCGATTATCCGCCGTATTGTCGAGCATGTGGATGTGCTGGTGGGTAACGAGGAGGACCTCCAGC
>CAIKOL010000288.1 GCA_903829085.1 uncultured Anaerolineales bacterium
CATACGAGCAGGTGGCACCGCAGTTGATCCCAGCGGGATTACTGCTGACCGTGCCGCTACCTGTGCCACTCTTGCTGACGCCCAAGGTCTAGGTATTGAGGCTGAAGGTGGCAGTGACGGAGGCCGCCGCGCTCATTACCACCGTACAGGTACCGGTGCCGGAGCAACCAGCCCCACTCCAACCGCTGAAGGTGGAGCCGGTGGCAGGCACTGCGCTGAGCACTACGCTGGTATTGTAGTTGAAGGCATAGGAGCAGGTGGTGCCGCAGTTGATCCCAGCGGGGTTACTGGTGACCGTACCGCTGCCGCTGCCCGCCGGGGTGACGCCCAGGGTATAGGTGGCACTGACGGGGGCAAGGTTGACGATACTGACCGACTGGAGCGCCATGCCCGCATAGCTGGTGCCCCAGGTCATGGTATGGGTCAGATAATCCCATGTGTCATGCAGGTAGACAACATTGCCCGTTGGGTTATAGCCAATGCCCACCACCGTATGCCCGGCCAGGTTAAGCATCACCGGTCGGCCGGCATCGATCTCTGCCTTGTACTTCGCAAAAGTGAACCCGCTTCCGCTGGTGACCGTCTTCTGGTTGTAACAGTCCGTGACCGTATAGCCCCGGGCCTCGTAGAAGAGTTTTCGTCCGTAGGTACCATCCACGGTGATGCCGAATGAGAGCATGTCAGCGCAGGTCAATTGGGCACCGCCGCTGGTGTAGTTGTAGAAGGTGGTGGAACCGTCATCGTTGGAAGAGGCGGACTGGCTGGTCTTCATGTAGTCGCCGATCGCATCCCCCCAGGTATGCTGGGTCCAACTGCCCGTAATGTATGGATCCTGGGCGCCACTCAGGTAATACACCCAATAGTCATCGATCGAGCCATTCGTCGAGCGGCCATCCAGGCCGTTGTGGGAGGCCGTCAGCGGGCACTGGGCATGAGTGTCGCCGTGCGTGTCCGTCCAGGGCAGCCAGGAACTGCTGTCCATGGGCATCAGGCCACTGTTGGTGGGGCCGGTGTATATGTTGGTGAAGCCATTCCGGTCATAATAGGCGGCGATCATCGCGCCGGAAGTGGCGGAACAGCCAAAGAACCAGTCATAGGCCGGGACGTTCAAGAGGACATCTCCCGCGGCTGCCGGGGAAGCAGACTCCAGGAGGGAGACGGTCGGTCGCTCGTAGCCGGCAGGAGGCTGGGGCGGGCCGTGGATGGTGATCCCCTCAAGCTGCTCCCCATCCCCCAGGGTGAGCGTGGAGGAAGAGAAATAATCGCTGACCGGGAGCGATGCGGGGGTTGCCGTAGGGTCTCCCGCCTGGGCCATCGCCACCGGCGAGCTTCCCACCCAGGAAGCGATCAGAACCAGCAACCCCAGGAGGATTAATGCGGAAAGCGATTTTCGAACCAGGAGGTGAAAGTTGTTTTTCATGGAAGATTCCTTTACCATATGATTAAAAACCCGCCCCCATTTTTATTGAAAGGATATGGTTTCGCCTCGCTGGCAACCCGGCGACCTGTGCCAGATTATCCGCCAAACCGTTGGAACCGTCAATGGACAATTCGGATGCGCTTACTGCCCTCTGACCGCATTAATGAAATCCGCCAGCAGGCCGTAGGCGGTGGTCTCCGGGCCAGGATTGCCTTCCACGATGCTGAGGCTGGAGAGCGTGTCAGTGTGGAACTCAACAATGGAGGAGGAACCTTCCACGCTGTAGAGTGGGGAGGAAGCGTCCACCAGTTCGGGTGCCACGCGGCCGTGAATGCTATTTCCCTCTTTTTCAGCAGAACAGACCAGTTTCCAGCGTTTGCCGTCTGCCCTGGCTGCTGCAATCATCTCTGACGTAATACCACGGATGCCAGCCCGCTCCACTTGCTGCGGCTTGAACGGGAGTCCCATCAGCACCGTGACCAGGGCGGCGACCTTGATGGAGGCGTCCCAACCGTCCACGTCACCGGAGGGATCGGTCTCTGCCAGCCCGACAGACTGGGCATATTGGACGGCAGACTCGAACGATTCACCATTCTCCATGCGCCCCAGGATCAGGTTGGTGGTGGAATTCAGGATGCCGCGGAAGGACTGCACCTGTGCAGCAGGCAGGGCCGAGCGGAAGAGGGAGAAGATCGGCGCGCCGTCCATGACGGTGGACTCAAAGTAGAACTTGCGCCGTTTGAGACTGGCAAGGGCGGTCAATTCACGGTAGGCATGCACGACCGGGCCTTTGTTGGCGGTGATGGCGTGCATGCCGCGTTCCAGCACAGCCCGGAGATGGCTCACAGCCGGTTCGCCGTCGGTGTGGTTGACCGGGGAGTTTTCGAACAGAACATCCGCCGGGACAGAGTTTACAAAATCGAGGGAATTATTAACCGGGTATTGGGTGATCAGGGATAAGGACCGGTTGCCCTCGACCAGTTCGAGGGCCTGAGCTAGATCAAGGCCGTTCGGGTGGATGGCAATGCCATGCCGCCCGGTGGCGATGCCGGTGACGATAAAGTTAATGCCATGATCTGATTCGAGTTCAGATTGTTTTCGCAGGAGCAGGCGGGCGAAGGCGCGACCGACGTTACCAAAGCCGAGCAAGGCGAGTCGATAATGGGGCATGATTCCTCCGATATTTCACAAGTATCCAACCGATAATTATTGAAAACCGCATTTTGAGTGTGTGCGGCGAAGCCGCACACACTCAAAATGCGAACTTCTCTTGAATTCTCCAAGGACAGGATGCATCGTTTACAAGGGTGGGTATGGAAAGGCGCGCCGGTCTTCGGGAGGAAAAGGAAATACCGGCTTCGCCAGCAACGCCTGCAGGCGGGCCTCCAGGGCGGCGATCTCCTCCTGGCACAGGACCTGCTCCAGCGCGGCAGACAGGCGCGGTTTCAGGAGGCTGCGGAAGGTCTCCAGCGCAGAGATCAATTCGGGCGGAATGGCCTCGCCGGCGAAGTCCCAGATCACCGTGCGCAGCTTGTCCTCGGCATGGAAACACAGGCCGTGATCGATCAGGTAGAGCCTGCGGGTGCGCTTTTGCAACAGGAGGTGACCGCCCTTGCGGTCGGCATTGTTGACCAGCAGGTCGAACAACGCCACCGGGCGCAGGCGCAGGCGGTCGGCCGGCTTAAAAGTGAAATAGTGCAGGTTGGGATTGTGTTCGATGTACTGTTGGAGCGAACCGGGACCGAACGGGCCACTCCTGAGCAGGGTAAGCGGGACGAAACCAAAACCGAGCGCTTCGCTGACCAGGTAAGCCGCCACTTCACGCCCAGCCAGGGAAGCGTCGGGGAAGTCCCACAGGGATTGTTCGCCGCGCTGAGGTTTATAGACAGCGGGGATTTCCAGACCCTCGTATTTTATGTTGACCAGGAACGTGTAATTCGAGCCAAGCAGAAACTGGCCCTTGAGCGTGATCTCTCCATTCTCCAGGGCCAGCTTCAAGGCGTCGGATGCGGATGAAGGCGTTTTGTTCACTGTTCTTCCGGGATTCCTGTCATCTGCAGGTCAGGCCGTTGGATGGCAGGAGAGTCTGTACTACCTGTAGGTCTCATCCCTGATATTCTATCGCATCTCTTCGCTTTCTTGAGAAAAGATTAATGGAAGGATAACCCCGCAGGCTGAGCAGCACAGCCAGCATCCGTTCGATCAGTTGCAAGGATAGATGTACCTCCTGCACCCGGCAGGAAGTCAACCAGGATGAAGCGCTTTTCGAGACCACAGCGGGCCGGCGAATGAACGCCAGTTCCATCCGGCTCTTGCTGAAAGACTTAGGCGACAAGGCTGGAACAAAGAACTGCCACCCTCACCGCTTGCGGCACACCTTTGCGGTGGAATACCTCCGTAATAACGGCGATATTTTTACTTTGCAGGTGATACTTGAGGAAGACTAATCAGAATATGAGTGAGACCCATCAAAGAGCGGGTCCTGTAGAATTAAAATTTATTGTAAGAAAGTTATTCACCATCATCTACTCGCCAGCGTAATCTAAAACAGCTATTAGTCTTGCAACTAGCTCCCCCAGAGGCACAACCTATCCAAACCTGGCTATCAGTTTTCGAGCAAATGGCCACGCTATATCCAACAGAGATATCAAAATATGAGCCGGTAGATAGTGGATGCGTGGGACTCGCCAAGTAAAGTGCAAGTGGCGCATCTCCAATGTTTTCAACCGTTGCACAGATGGAGGTTTTTCCGAAAAAGACTTCAACGGGTTGAGATGGACATTTGCTACTGGTAACGATTGCTGGTCCCCCAATTGTACGGCCCCCGGAATCAAACGCCCGGATAGACTCTTGTTCTTGGCAACAATGCTTGCAGACTAAATAAAGAGCGAGTATAAGAAGGAAAACCGCTAGAGCAATCACCAAAATTAGAACATAATTCTTTCTATTTGAGTGGAGTACGGTAGCATTGACCATTTTTCCTCCTTCTAAATACTAAAAAGTATCTATAATTTCATTATAGCGCATCTGGAACGTGGGGGTGATACCCAAAAGATAATCCCGCTTAGGTAATCTAGAGTCAAACATACGCCAGCCAACTTTTGACAGATTGGTGAGGCATTATCTGCAACTGGTGAAGGCAGATGTAAATGGAAAAGACAACGATGTTACGTATCTGCGGTTCTGTGAAAATAAAATATCACGGAACCGCAAACCGCTTACATCCATCGAAATGGTATGTAAGCGGTCTCCAGTCCGGGCGCCGGGAAGCGTATCATCCCCCCATGGGGAAACCCGTGACTGGAAATCAAAAGACTCCAATTTCTTGGAGTCTTTCGTGTCGGGGCGCCGGGAATTGAACCCGGGACCTCTTGCACCCCATGCAAGCGCGCTAGCCGGACTGCGCCACGCCCCGTCAGGCAAGGCGCTATTATAGTCGCGATTGGGATTTCTGACAATGAAATGGTAACCCAACCCGCTTGCCTTTACTCTTGAATAATGATCCTTTGGATATCAAATTCCTGATCGCCGTGCTTTCGACTTTTAAAACGCCTTCCCAAAGACTGTCATCAGGTAATCCGCTCCCTCAGTTTTGACCTCCCCCAAAAACGAATACTTTTTCCTAAAAACCCCATTTTTCTTCGGGAAGTGCCTCATTATTAACATGCTCTCTATACGAGACAGGGTATTCGTTTTTTCGTTTTCACACCCCTGCGTCCTCGCCTTGATTTTTGGCAGATGGCTGCATTCGCGAAGCGTATTATCCCGGTGCCTTTTCGGGACATCGTACCCGTAAGGGTATCCCCGGCGGACGAGGCGCCCACGCCCGGCCCCGGCTGGTTTCGCGGTACAATTCCGGGCATGACCGAACGCCGTTACCTGCCCGACCCCACCCGCATCAGCGTGCTGACCGCGGCCGTTTTGCTGGCATTTGCGCTCACGCGCGTGCTGAACGCGCCGCACCTGTTCACCCTGCTGCTTCCGGTCGGGACGGTGACCCTGACGCTCGCCTTCAATTTGAATACCGTCATCGTCCTGTTGGCTGCCGGGGTGACCGCCACCGGCATGGACTGGCTGCTGCGCACCCACCCCTCGCTGGAAAAGGGGGAAACCCGCGAGCACTGGCTGCTGCCCACCCTGACAGTGCTGGTGACAGGTATTGCGCTTTACACCCTGCCCAACAGCCCCATCTGGTGGCTCGGTTTTGGGCTGGGAGCCGTCATCTTCCTGGTGGTGGCCCTGGCTGAATTCGTGGTGGTGGACCCCAACGACGCCCGCTATCCGGTGGCGACCGCCATCCTGACGGTGCTGGCCTTTATCATCCTGCTCGTCCTGGCGGTGGCGCTTAGTGCCTCCAATGCCCGTCTGATCATGCTGGTGCCGGCGCTGTTCCTGGCAGGCGGTCTGGCAGCCCTGCGCACCCTGCACCTGCGGCTCAACGAACGCTGGGATTTCGCCTGGGCGCTGGGCATCGGCCTGGTGGCGGCGCAACTGGGGGCGGCCCTGCACTACCTGCCGTTATCGCCGGTGCGCTTCGGGCTGGTGCTGCTGGCTCCGTTGTATGCTCTCACCGTTCTGGCAGTCAGCCTGGCGGAAGGCAACCCCTTCCGGCGCTCCTTCCTGGAGCCAACGGTCATGCTATTCCTGTTCTGGGGGCTGGCGGTCTGGTTCCACTAGATGACTGAAAAACTGGTGCTGAGGCGGGAAGCCTGGCAGGCCATGCGCCGGCATGTGCAGCGCCGCCTGCCCGAGGAGGCCTGCGGCCTGCTGGCAGGGAAAGATGGCCGGGTGGAGTGGACTCTGGGCGTCCCCAATGCAGAGCGCAGCCCCGTAATTTTCCGGATGGAGCCGATGGCGCAGTGGCGCGCCTTCCAGCGCATCGAGGCCGCCGGGCTGGAACTGGTGGGCATCTACCATTCGCATCCCAACGGCCCCGAGACCCCCTCGCCCACCGATATTGCCGCCAGCCTCTACCCGGTGGCGCAGGTCATCTGGTGCCGTATGCAGGACCGCTGGCAGGTGCGCGCTTTCCGCATCCAGGCCGGGGAAGTGACCGGGATGCCCCTGGAGTTTTCCGAGTCAGAGTGACGTTTCTCCCGCGCGTGTGTTAAACCTCATACCAAAGAATCTATCCAAAAAATCGAGTAAAGTGGGCATTTTGAGTGCGTGTGACGTAACCGCACATAATCAAAATGCGATTTTTCAATAATTTTCGGATAGATACGAAACCCTGCCAAAGGAGTTGGTTATGCTTGTCTTGATGGACGCCGGCCTCCTGCTGGTATCGTATTTGATCGGTTCCATCCCGTTCGGCCTGATGGTGGTCAAACTGCTGTCCGGCAAGGATATCCGCACCATCGCCAGCGGGCGCACAGGCGGGACGAACGCCATGCGCGCCGCCGGGCCCTGGGCAGGCCTGCTGACCGCCGTGCTGGATGTTCTCAAGGCAGCCGCCACCGTCTGGCTGTCGCAAGCGGTTACGCCCAATGTCTGGATCCATATCCTGGCGCCCATTGCAGCCGTGATCGGAAATAACTACTCCCTTTTCCTGGTCGAACGCAACCCGCAGGGGCGCCTCCAGCTGCGCGGGGGTGCGGGCGGGGCGGCGGCGGGGGGTGGCGCCCTGGGCCTGTGGCCTCCGGTAGCCTTCTTCCTGGTCCCGCTCGGCTTTCTGATGTGGTACCTTACCGGCTACGCCTCCGTGACCACGCTGAGCATCGGCCTGCTGACGATCCTCATTTTTGGGGTGCGCGCCAGCCTGGGCCTGGGCCCGTGGGTGTATGTCTTCTATGGGATGTTGGTGGAACTGCTGATGGTCTGGGGCCTGCGCCCCAACCTTAAGCGGCTGAGGGACGGGACGGAACGCCGCCACGGCCTGCCAGTGAAGTTGCAGAAGTTGAAGGAAGAACGCCAGGCGAAGAAGGCTGGGAAGCAGGGATAGCTTCGCCGCATGCAACGCTCCGAAAGCGAACCGCCATAGCTTATCGCTAAGGCGGTTATGTTATTCCTCAGGGAAGGCTTGTGCAAAACGGAGCGACTGGAGGGTTATTCTTCGCCAGATTCCTTGGCAAAATCCTTGGCTTCTTTTTCTTCCAGGTAGAGCGAGCGTAAATTCCGGCGGTGCAGTTCCTCCGCCAGCCCGCCCAGGTAGATGCGGCTCTTGCCGCAGCTCTCGATGCGGTTTTCATCCAGAAAATCCAGGGGCAGTCGGCGGCGGGTGGCCGTACGGGCTACTTTGCGAATATTGGTCAGGTAGTTCAAGTTTTCCTTGACCGCCGCTTCGATCTCACCCCGCAGGATGATATCGCCATGGCCCTGGATGATATTCTCCAGCCCCATGCGCCCGATCTTCTTGATGGAGGTGGTGATCTCTTCGGCGTCCCCATCCACCACGTAGGGCAGGGGCATGAAGGAATCCCCGGCGAACAGGACGCGGTCTTCCTCGACCAGCACGGCAATCCCGTCCGGGCTGTGACCCGGAGCGGCCATGAGGGACAGGTTCTTCTTGCCGACGCGCAGGTTGAGGGTGCCTTCGCTGAAAGTCAGATGGGGGAGAACGATCTTCACCTGGCGGAAGGTCTGGTTCGTTTTGCGGGCATTTTCAAGGGCCGGGATGCCGCGCTCGATCAGCAGGTCGCGGCACAGCGAATGGGCGATGATGGTGGCGCCGGGGAAGAAGCAGTTGCCCCAGGTGTGGTCGGCATGGTAGTGGGTATTGATGATATAGTGCACCTGCACGCCCAGCTCATGTTCGACGTAGTCGCGCATGGCCAGGGTCTCTTCGGGCAAGGCCAGGGTATCGATCACCACCGCCCACTGCGGCCCTAGTACAACCCCTGCCGTGACCTGTGCATAGACTTCACTTTGGAACCAATAGACATTTTCTGAAACACGTTCGCGATGCATAAGAAACCTCACAGATAAGATGATTGAATCTAGCACAAATGAGGGGCAAAAGTCAAGAAAAAGTGGATTTTGGTCAAATTCCTTGACCGGATTCAGCCCCTTGTGATAAACTTCACTTGTTCGACAAATCCAAAGAAAGGAGGCGCACTTCATGATCAAGATTAAACTCGTTACCGAAGCCAGTGTCCGCACCGCCAATCCTGGTGGTCAGACCATCCCTTCGCGGAGTGCGCCTGTTGCCTGATCAGATACACGCAGTGTATTTTGGCCACGGACACTCCCTGCCCGTGGCCTTTTTATTTGTCTCCCAAGACGGTCATGGGCAAACCCGTGGCCGTTTTTTATTTTTTTCTCACCCCGCCTCTCCGCCCTGGCGGGAGGAAGCAAAGGAGAAACATGAGTGAAAATATTTCCATCCCCAACGCACCCGCCATCCCGGGGCTGACCTTCCGCCGCTTCCGCGGCGAGGCCGATTACCCGTGCATGGCAGCCCTGATCGCGGCCTGCAAGCTGGCGGACGGCGTGGAACGCAGCACGGACGTGGAAGAAATCGCCCGCACCTACCGCCACCTGGAAAACTGCGACCCGCAGAGCGACATGCTGTTTGCCGAAATGAACGGGCAGGTGATCGCCTATGGCCGTCTCTGGTGGGATGACCTGCTGGAAGGCATCCGCCTTTACCACCCCTTTGGGTTCCTGCACCCGGATTGGCGCGGCAAAGGCATCGGAACTTCCCTGTGGGAAGCCGGAGAACGCCGGGCGCAAGAGATCGCCGCCAAGCATCCAAAAGAAATGCCGAAATTCCTGCAGGCTGAGCCGTTTGAATCGGAAAAGGACCTGGTGACCCTGTTGGAAAGCCGCGCCTACCAGCCCGTCCGTTACGAAACTCACATGCGGCGCGACCTGGCTGAACCCTTCCCCGAAGCTCCCATGCCTGCGGGGTTGGAGGTGCGCCCGGTGAAGCCGGAGCAGCTGCGAGTCATCTTCGAAGCCAGCAACGAGGCCTTCCGCGACCACTGGGGCAGCCGTGATGAGAGTGAAGAAGGATACAAAGCGGAAATGGAAAGCCCTGCGTTCCATCCGGAATTGTGGAAGGTGGCCTGGGACGGCGACCAGATGGCCAGCGTGGTGCATAATTTCGTGGATGAGAAGGAAAATGCGGAATACAAGCGCAAACGCGGCTACACCGAGGGTATCTGCACCCGCCGACCCTGGCGCAAGCTGGGACTGGCGCGTTCGTTACTCGTCCAGAGCATGCAGATGTTCAAGCAAATGGGCATGACCGAGACCGCCCTGAGCGTGGACTCGCAGAATCTCTCCGGGGCCTTGCGCCTGTATGAGAGCGTGGGCTACCGCAAGATAAAACTGCAGGTCGTTTATCGCAAGGCCATGGAGTAAAATAGGTAACCGACCAATTTCTCAACCGCCCTGCTTCAACTAAAGGAGATTGATATGCAAATCCACTGCACTTACTGCCAGACCATGTTCGCCATCAGCCGGGAGGATATGCTGGCTGCCCTGGAACACATGGAAGAAGATAAAAAGATCTATTACGATGCCCACTGCCCAAAGTGCCGGCGCGCCAACCGCGTCGAACGGGCACGCATGGAGCGCTTCTTCCCGGACTGGAAAAAAGCGATCAAGAGCATGGCAAAGGCTGCCACCACAGCTGAAGGACCTGCCGCGGAGTCTGGGGCTGAACCTGCTGCCAAAGCGGAGAAAAAGGCTGCACCCAAACCGAAGACAAAACCGGCTGGAAACAAGAGTAAATGAGCATCCGGACAGTATTCATGGATTTCGGCGGCGTGCTCATGCGCACCGATGACATGGGACCGCGCGCCCGCCAGGCCGAACGCCTGGGGATGACAACCCGCGAGCTGGAGAAGGTCTTTTTCGAGAGCGAGTCCAGCTTTAGGGCTTCCACCGGCGAAATACCGGAGGAAGCCCACTGGCAGGCAGTGGCTGAAAGCCTGGGCGCCAGCCAACCGGAAGCCACCCGGATCAAGGATGAATTCTTTTCCGGCGACCGCGCCGACAGGGTGCTGATTGATTTCCTGCGCAGCCTGCGCCCGGAGCGCAAAGTGGGCCTGATCAGCAATGCCTGGTCCGGCCTGCGGGCCTTCATCACTGGTCAAAAGTTCGAGGATGTCTTTGATGAAATGATCATCTCTGCCGAAGTGGGCATAATGAAACCCGATGCGCGCATTTACCAGTTGGCGCTCAAAAAACTGGATGCCCAGCCCACAGAGTCGGTCTTCGTGGATGATGTACTGATCAACGTGGAAGCGGCACGCTCGGTGGGCATGAGCGGCATCCATTTCACCCAGCCTGAAAAAGCGCTGGAAGAGTTAAAGCAATTGCTTAGAAATCACCGGTGACCTTCCGCCTGTCTGGGGGAGAGGTCACCTGACAGGACAAACATGAACATCCAACTGAATAACCACCCGATCGTGCGAGACCTGGGGAATGGGCTGATTCTTTGCCGCACCACCCCCGCGGACGCACAGGCACTGGCCGAATTTAATTCCCACATCCACAGCGATGACGGCTTCGACAAGCCGGATGAGCGCGTGGGAGCCTGGACGAGCGACCTGCTCACCCGCCCCCACCCCAGCTTCCATGCCGACGACTGCACGCTGGTGGTCGAGGCCGCCACGGGCAGGATCGTCTCCTCGATGAACCTGATCTCGCAGACCTGGGCCTACGAGGGTATACCCTTCAAGGTGGGACGCCCGGAACTGGTGGGAACGCTGCTTGAGTTCCGCAACCGAGGACTGGTGCGCCAGCAATTCGATGAAGTCCACCGTTGGAGCCTCGAGCGCGGCGAACCCGTGCAGGGCATCACCGGCATCCCGTACTATTACCGACTGTTCGGCTACGAGATGGGACTGGAGTTGGGGGGCGGGCGCGTTGGCTATGAGGCTCAACTTCCCAAACTGAAGGAAGGCGAGCGCGAACCGTTCACCATCCGCCCGGCGACCGAAGCGGATATCCCCTTCCTGATGGAAACCTATGCGCATGCCTGCCGGCGGCGGCTGGTCACCTGTGTGCGCGACGAGTCCGTCTGGCGCTATGAATTGACCGGTCAGAGCAGCAGGAACGTGGAACGGCTGGAATACCGCATTCTCGAACGCGCCGATACAAAAGAACCGGTCGGATATTTTACCCACCCGTGGTTTGCCTGGGATACCGGCCTGATCGCCAACCATTTCGAGCTCAAACCGGGTGTCTCCTGGCTGGAAGCGACTCCATCAGTGGCGCGCTATTTGTGGCAGATGGGAGCAGTCTATGCCCAACGGGATGGCAAACCGGTGGTGCGCAGCACCTACAGCTTCTGGCTTGGAAGCGAGCATCCGGTATACGATATTTTCCGTGAGTGCCTGCCGCGCCGGCGCGATCCGTATGCCTGGTACATCCGAGTACCCGACCTGCCGGGATTCCTGCGTATCCTCACCCCGGCCCTGGAGCAACATATCGAAGAATCTGCCATCGTCGGCTACAGCGGCGAAGCCCGGATCAATTTCTTCCGCTCCGGCCTTAGTCTGGTCCTGGACAAAGGCAGGCTGGTAACCATCGAAGCCTGGAAACCCTCGAACGAAGACCGGGGCAACGCATACTTTCCCGACCTGTCATTCCTGCAACTGGTCTTCGGCTACCGCAGCTTCGAAGAGCTCGAACAATCCTACGCTGACTGCTATTACCAGGATGATGAGAGGCGTGTGTTATTGAACACGCTCTTTCCGAAGAAGGCTTCTTCTGTGATGTTCGTCAATTAAAATTCCGTCGTGGGTCAAACCCCGGCGAGTAAGTGAATACCATGAAAACCTTTTTGCACTCCCTCGGGGCTCAGTTCCGCTCCCTGAACCGTCCGGCCAGGTTATTCCTGCTGGCGCTCTTCCTGGACGGCCTGCTCTTTGCGGGCTGGAACCTGTTCTATAACCTGTACATCATCAGCGCCGGTTACAGCCGCGATTTCCTCGGCCTGGTCAACGCCGCGCCGAGCCTGACCGCGCTCCTGCTGGGCGTGCCCATGGGGCTGCTTTCCGACCGGATGGGGCGCAAGCGCGCCATGATGGTCGGCTTTATCCTGGCCAACTTTGCCATATTCGGCATGGCCCTGGGCCGATCCGAGACGGTTATCCTGGCCTCGGCACTGGTGCTCGGCGCCACTTCGCAGTTGTACGTGCTCAGCCAGGCGCCGTTCATGATGAAGACATCCGATGACAAGACTCGCGATGTGCTCTTCAGCCTCAGTTATGGCATGTTCCCGCTGGCCAACACGGTCGGGAACTTCCTGGCAGGCTACCTGCCGGGACTGGTCAAGAGCTGGTTTGGCATCAGTTCCAGCGCCCAGGCCTACCAATGGGTGCTGGTCTTCAGCGTATTGATCAGTTTTATCGTCCTGGTACCGATCGCCTTCATCCAGGAACCCAAAACGGCCCGGGTGGAAGACAAGGACGGAGGTAAAGAACGCAGGCCATCCGTCTGGAAGACCCTGATGCGTCCCCTGACCTTGAAGCTGGCCATTCCCAACCTGGCCATCGGCCTGGGCGCGGCCATCCTGGTGCCCTACTTCAACGTCTTTTTCGCCGAACGCTACCAGATGGGCGATTCAACGCTGGGGATCCTGTTCAGCGTCGGTTCCCTGCTGACCGGGATCGCCTGCATCCTCGGGCCGCGGCTGGTGGGCAACCTGGGCGGCAAGGTGCGCACGGTGGTGCTGGGGCAGGGAGTCAGCCTGGTGTTCCTGCTGCTGATCGGTTTTTCGCCCTGGCCCTGGCTGGCGGTGGTCGGCTTCCTGGTGCGCGGGGCAATGATGAACATGGTGGCGCCGCTCTTCGATGCCTTTGCCCTGGAACAGAGCCACGAGTCTGAGCACGGAGCGGTCAACAGCATCCGCAACCTGGCCTGGAACGTGGGCTGGACGGTGGGACCCTACCTTTCCGGCGTGGTGCAGCAGCGCTACGGGTTTTCGCCGCTGTTCATCAGCACAGCGATCTTGTATGCCGTGGGTATCGGGCTGACGTGGATCTTCTTCCGGCCCAAGGAAGAGCAGGAGATCGTACCTGTTCCAGTGATAGATGCTATCCCTTAATCAGCAATTACCCGGCAGGTTTCCCTGCCGGGTAATTTTTTTAATACGGGCTGAAGCCCTGCTCCTCATAGACTTTCATTAATTACATCTCTCATTCCGTTGACCAAAAGGGGGAGAAGTCTTATAGTCTGAAGTCTTATAGGCTCATAGGTTTACGGGTATCATCTCAATAAACAGGGGAAAGTGGGGTGTTTTTGAGAAGATACGCTTACGGGTCTGACAAATCGAGACAGGAGATTTTCCATGCATGGTGGTGGCTGGTTTGCTTATATGCGTTCGGGCGACGAAAAACCCAAGCTGACGCGCAAATTACTGGGACGCGTGCTCTCGTATGCGCTGCCTTATCGAGGAAAGATCGGGGGAATGCTGGTGCTGATCCTGTTAACCACCGGCGTTAGCCTGGTCTCGCCGCTCATCTTCCGCACCATGATCGACCAGGTGCTGCCCCAAAAAGATTTTAACCGGCTGGTGCTGCTGGCACTGGCGCTGTTATTCCTGCCCATCCTGAGCGGCCTGATCTCCGTCGTCCAAAGACGGTTAAATTCGGCCGTGGGCGAAGGCGTGACCTTTGACCTGCGCGTGGCGCTGTTCGCCCGCCTGCAACGCATGTCGCTGCGCTTCTTCACCAACACCAAGGTGGGCGAGTTGATGAGCCGCCTCAACAACGACGTGGTGGGGGCACAGAACGCCATCAGCAACACGATCGTCAACATCATCACCAACATTATCGAAGCGATCGCCCTGCTGGTGGTGATGCTCTCGCTGGAATGGCGGCTGACGATTCTCAGCGTCTTGATCATGCCGCTCTTCATTGTTGCCGCCCAAAAGCTCGGCAAGATCCTGCGCGACATTGCCCGGCGCTCCATGGAACTGAACGCTGAAATGAATGCCCATATGAACGAGACGCTCAACATCGGTGGGGCGCTGCTGATCAAATTGTTCGGGCGCGCCCAGCAGGAAACGAACCGCTTCCGCGAACGCGCCGGGAACGTGCGCGATATCGGCGTGCGGCGGGCGGTGATCGGCTCGACCTTCTTCATGATCCTAGGCCTGGTCAGCGCAGTGGGTACGGCACTGGTGTATGGATTGGGCGGCTGGTACGTCATTCAAGGGTCCTTCACCATCGGTACCATCGTGGCCTTCGGTTCCTATCTCGGCCAGCTTTACGGCACCTTGCAGGGACTTGCCTCGGCACCGGTTGACTTCTCCACCTCCATGGTCAGCTTCGAGCGTGTCTTCGAGGTGATTGACCTGCCGCATGACATTGTGGAGAAACAGGATGCGTTGGAATTAAAGGATGTCAAAGGCGACCTGCTGTTCGAAAACGTCACGTTCAACTATGATGTGGATGAAAGCAAGCTTTTGAAGGTGGTCAAACGCTACGGAAGAATGGAAGACGTGGGCGCGGTGCTGTCTGGCAAAAAAGCTGCGGCGGAAGAGGGGAAACAGGCGCCTGACAAGGGGCAGGATCAGCAATCACCCGCCGCGGTCTCCATTCCAGGGATCTTTAGTCAGGAAGAACAAAGCGCATCAGACTCCCCTGAAGATGAGCCAACCTCCCAGGCACGCGATTCTGCGCTGGAAGATATCTCGTTCCACGCCGCCCCGGGGCAACTGGTGGCCCTGGTGGGACCATCGGGGGCGGGCAAGACCTCCCTTACCTATCTCATCCCGCGTCTCTACGACCCCTCCGGCGGCGTGATCCGCATGGATGGGCAGGACCTGCGCGACTTGACCCTCGACTCGCTTTCTTCCGCCATCGGCGTGGTCACGCAGGAGACATATCTTTTCCACGATACCATCCTCACCAACCTGACCTATGCAAAGATGGACGCAACCCAGGCAGAGATCGAAGCCGCAGCCAAGGCAGCCAACATCCACCAGTTCATTATCGACCTGCCCGAGAGCTACAACACGATCGTGGGCGAACGCGGCTACCGCCTGAGCGGCGGAGAGAAGCAGCGCATTGCCCTGGCACGCGTGATCCTGAAGAACCCGAAGATCCTGGTGCTCGACGAAGCCACCAGTTCGCTCGATAGCGAATCCGAAGCCCTGATCCAGGATGCCCTGAAGCGCGTCATGGCCGGCCGCACGAGCATCGTCATTGCCCACCGGCTTTCCACCATCCTGGCAGCGGACCTGATCCTGGTGATGGATCGCGGCAGGATCGTTGAACGCGGCACGCACGAGCAGTTGCTGGCGATGGGAGGCTTATACAGCCAGTTGTATGAGACGCAGTTCAGAAGCGAGAGGGGCTAGTGCCGCCTGCCCGCCAAAAGCATGGGTTTTTCCCCTTGTGCGGCGTGTAAAAAACGTTTTACCCGTGCAACCTGGCAGATAAAAGCAGCAGAGCGAGAACGATCCCGCAACCTGCCGCCCCGAATAGGACGTTCAAATACCATTTCTTATACCAGGCGTATTTTCGGGTGAGCAAGGCGAGCATCAAACCCAGTACCAGCCCAACCAGCCCGCTCATGAACAGGAATATCCCGGCAATATCGTACCCGGATTGCTGGAGCTGCCCCAGGTACCCGCCGTAGCTCATCAGGATCAAGGGCGCCAACCCAATGGGAAGTAATTTCAGGATTTTCATTCTCACCTTCCTTGATATCAGACCTGACATGTTTCAGTAAAACATGTCAGGTCTACTGGTAGTCCTCAGAATTAAAATCTGGTAAAGGTTGAAGTTCCTGGTGGATTTTTATGAAATCCTGACTGCTTCCAAATAACTTCATTACCTTGCTTCTTTGTAACCGAGTAGGGATGTTCTCAATCAATTCGTGGTATGACGAATGATTCCAATCCCGAAAATCATTTACGAACTTGTGTTTTTGCGGATTTTGATGGATATATACGATCAAACGCATGAGATAAAGTTCATCCATAACTGGAATCCGCTCAAAAGGTCGTTCAAACAACGCGCCGCTTCTTCCTGCTGCAATATTGACGCCACGCGTATAGGCATTGAAGAAGTTCGCAAAATACTGGCTTGGTTCCTTTGTTTTTGTGAGGCCTGCCAAGTCTTCTTTGCTCTTGATAAAGATCACAGCGTGAAAATGGTTTTTCAATAGGCAATACGTGTAAGTCTCTGCAATCTGATATGTATGCTTCCACCATAACTCCACAAAATAGGCATAATTCCGTTCTTGAATGAAAACATCTTCGTGGTTATTACCACGATTATAGATGTGATAGAAATTTCCAAACGCAAGCGGGGTTGGATTAGTGGACACAAGTATATTTTACTATCGTTGGAAGGAGACCTGACATGTCAGGTGTCATGTCAGGTCTCAAGGATGATAAAATACCTGCATGGGCACCCTGTATCTCGTCGCCACCCCGATCGGTAACCTGGAAGATCTGAGCCCGCGCGCCGCGCGGACGCTGGGTGAAGTGCGCCTGATCGCCGCCGAAGATACGCGCGTGACCCGTAAACTGCTGACGCACTTCCACCTGCACACCCCCCTGACCAGTTACTTCGAACACAACAAGCTGACCAAGCTGGATGCCATCCTGGCTGCTCTCGCCGAGGGCGACGTGGCGCTGGTCTCGGATGCCGGGACGCCCGCCATCAACGACCCCGGTTATGAGCTGGTCAAGGCCGCGCTTCAGGCGGGCCACACGATCTGCCCCATCCCGGGACCGTCCGCCCCGCTGGCAGCGCTGGCAGCTTCGGGGCTGCCCACCGACGCGTTCCTGTATCTCGGCTACCTGCCGCGCAGGTCGATTGAGCGCCGGGCGTTTCTACCGCAGATTGAAGCCCTGCCCTACACGCTGGTTTTCCTCGAGTCACCCCACCGGCTGCTGGCGGCATTGAAAGATCTGGAACAGACCCTGGGCAACCGGCAGATCGCCATTGCCCGCGAACTGACCAAGCTGCACGAGCAGATCTGGCGCGGGAGCATTTCAGCCGCGAGCGAGTACTTTACGCAGAACGAACCGCGCGGCGAGTTCACCCTGGTGTTGGCAGGCAAAGCGAAGGTCGAAAAACAGAAATGGGCCGAAGACAAGCTGAAGATCGCCCTCAAGTTCGGCCTGAAGTTGGGCGAAAGCCCCTCCGTGCTGGCGAAGAGGGTGGCGCAGGAGAGCGGGTGGGATCGAAAAGAGATCTACAAGCGCATCACAGCCTTGCAGGGGTAAGCCATGTCCAAAATCCCCCTCCCTGAGCGTATTTCCGTCTGGATGGGACACGGGAAAGTTATCTTCGCGCGGCGAAGTTCTTCCCGTCCGTGCGCCTGAAACCGCTGAAGGATGGGAAAAAATGAAACTGGAATTGATCCACGAGGGGCCCAAATGTCAGCCCCATGCCACGCCCTTGCTGTTCATCCATGGCAAATGGCATGCGGCCTGGTGCTGGGCGGAGCATTTCCTGCCTTATTTTGCAGAACATGGGTACATCTCCTATGCCATGAGCCTGCGCGGGCATGGCGGCAGCGAAGGAGGCGAACGCCTGCGCTGGGCATCCATTGCAGATTACGCCGCGGACGTGGCCCAGGTGGCGGGCCAGATGGACAGACCCCCGGTGCTGATCGGCCACTCGATGGGCGGGTTTGTTGTTCAGAAATATCTTGAGACCCACACCACCCCGGCTGCAGCCCTGCTGGCATCCCTCCCGCCATCCGGCCTGTGGCCTGCGCTCTGGCAGGTGTTCCGCCGCCATCCCGGGGTAATCCTGGAAACCCTTTTCACCCTGCGATTCTACCCGGTGGTTAAAACCCCAGCCCTGGCGCGCGAATCCTTCTTCTCGGCTGATATGCCCGCGGAACAGGTGGCTGCCTATCACCAGCGCCTGGGGGACGAATCCTTCCGCGCCGGAATGGATGAACTGGGCCTGAACCTGATCAGGCCGAAACGGGTCAAAACTCCGCTACTGGTGATCGGCGCACAGAACGACAGCGTGATCCTGCCGAAGTACGTCCATGCCACGGCACGCACCTATGGCACCCAGGCGGTCATCTTCCCAAACTTAACTCACGATGTCATGCTCGAAGCAGGTTGGAAGTCCGTGGCAGACTGTATACTAGAATTCCTGAAAGAACGAGGCATCTAATATGAACCTTGACGAACTGCATTTGATGCAGCAGCTCGATTCCCAAGACATGCTCGGCGAGATCGAAGCCCTGCCGGCGCAACTGGAAAAAGCCTGGGAACTGGGACAGACCCAGCCTTTGCCGGATAAGGCCGGCATCCGCCAGGTGGTCATCTCCGGCATGGGCGGCTCGGCCATTGGCGCTGACCTGCTGGCAGCCTATATCGCTCCCACCTGCCCGGTGCCTGTCATTGTCCACCGTGACTACGGCCTGCCCGCCTGGGCACATGGCCCGCAGACCCTGGTGATCGCCAGCTCGCATTCCGGGAATACCGAGGAGACGCTGGAGGCTTTCGAGGCCGCCCTTCAGAACCAGTGCCGATTGATGGCGGTCGCCACAGGCGGGAAGCTGGCTGAGCGCGCCGCGCAGGTGCAGATCCCGCTCTGGAAATTCGAACACCAGGGACAGCCGCGCGCCGCGGTGGGTTTCTCGTTCGGGCTGCTGCTGGCAGCTTTTACGCGGCTGGGCCTGATCGCCAGCCCTGAAAAAATATCAACTGAGGTCGCTACTACGGTTACTGCAATGAAAAAACAGCAGGAGAATTTGCGTGCCGACGTGCCGGTGGCGCGCAACCCGGCCAAGCGGTTGGCGGGTCAACTTGTGGGGCGCTGGGTGAACGTGTATGGCTCCGGTTTCCTGGCACCCGTGGCACGCCGCTGGAAAGGGCAGGTCAACGAGCTCGCCAAGGCAGGCGCCGGGTTTGAAGTATTACCTGAAGCAGACCACAATGCCCTGGCCGGGCTGCTCAACCCGGCAGACATCCAGACCCGCACGGTCACGCTGTTCCTGTGCGCTCCGTCGGGACATGTGCGCAACGGGCTGCGCCTCGACCTGACCCGGCAGGGATTCACTGCGGAAGGCCTGAACACCGACGTTTACGAAGCCCGGGGAGAAACGCCCCTGGCCCATATCTGGACAACGCTTCATTTTGGGGATTACATGGCCTATTACCTGGCCATGGCTTACGGTGCCGACCCGACGCCGGTGGAAGCGCTGGAGAACTTTAAGGCCGCCATGAAGGCGGCCCGCTAGGCGGCAAGCTCCGGAAGAAAAATCATCGGGCAATGATTTGCAGGGCGATGATCCCGGCCACGGCCCCCAGGCCAAAGCCTGCCAGGATGTCGCTCAGGTAATGGACGCCCATCGCCACGCGCGCCAGCGCCACCAGCGGGGCCCAGATGCAGAGCATCAGCGCCAGCCACCCCGGGCCCAGCCCGATGGCAAGCACAGCCAGCAAAACCACCCGCGCCGCATGCCCGGATGGGAAGGAATGCGGGTCGGTTTTCCGATACATGCCCCCCCATTCCCCCTGCGGCCTGCGGCGGCGGATGGTGAACTTGATCGCCAGCACCACCACCGCCAGGGCAATGATGGAAAGCAGCACCTCCCGCCCCCACGGACGCCAGAACGCATCGCCCCATATCCAGAGCAAGCCCAGCCCAGCCCACCAGAACCATGAATCACCCGAATGGGCCAGGACGATCGCGACACTCCGTAAAAGACCCGGACGCTCGGCCACCCGCATGTGTGCGGATAGACGAGCGTCCAGTTCCAGGATCTTCTTCAGGCTCACTTCTTGGACTTCTTCAGGGCGGCCTTCTCAGCTTTCTCAGCCTTCTTGAGCTGCATCTTTAAATCTTCGCGCATGATCTCCAGCTGGTGAGGTTTATCCACATCCATCCCCACCTCGGCATACGGGCAGACAACGGCCTTGCCGGTGATCTTCAGACGCGCCATGATGTTCGTTTCCGCCTTCTGGAGGGTCAAATTGCCGGTCAGCAACTGGAATGCCGTTCCAAAGCCGATCAGTGCGGCCTGCTTGAGCGGACTCTTGCGGGCATCGGTGATCTTCTCCCACATCTCGGTATCGTCATCAACAATGAGCTTGATCCGCCCAACGCTCATGTCGCCGCCGCAAATTTGCATATCCTTGAGTTTTGTCCAGGTGCGTTTCGAACCGGGGAAGCGTTTCTCCATCACTTCGCGCTGGATGACGTTGTAGTAAACATCCAGCTTGGTTTGCATGGCGGTATTGACCACCCAGTCCACCATCTCCCCGTTAATGGCCGGGATATCGGATGACACGATCAGCACATACTCGGCCTTCTTGTTGATCTCCACGGCCTTCCTGGCGCCAGCCTGCAGGTTTTCCACCATCTTGCCCTGGTTGGAGACGAAATACATTTGCTTCTCGCAGGTCAGGCCGCTCTTTTCCGTCAGGCCAACGATGATGATATTGTCAATGCTCTCGGCGGCGCCCAAGGCATCCAGCACCCACTGCACCATGGGCTTGCCAGCTATGTCCACGAGCGCCTTGGGATGGCCCTGGGTGGCATCATACAATGGCTCTTCCGGGAGTGGAACTCCACCCGCAGTCACGATTGCATCCATAAGTTCTCCTTTATATAATTCACCAATGAAGCCCATCTCGTCCCACAAGTTCCAGTATGCCAGGTTCGCGTTCTGCCCAAACCTGTGGGATGTTTTGCGTCAGATATGTGGCTAATTCAGTTCCTGCAAAGACGGCTCGAAACCGAGCCTGGTCAGCAGTTCCTCATACTCACTGCGGGTCAGGGCGCGGCCCTTGCCTGAGATGGCGATCAGGGCGGCTTCCATCATGTTCGTGCCGAACGAACGCCCATCCAGCACCGGCGTGGTGGTCACCAGGGCTTTCACCCCGCACTTGCGGAACAACTCCACATCCTGCGGTGTGGTGGTGTTGGTTACCACCAGCTTGCCCTTCATATTATCCGGCATATAGCGCTTGATGTAATGGCAGTCGCCGGCGATCACCGTGCCCCATTCGAACCACTTTGGATACTTTGGCTTGCGCTCTTCCTGTTTTTCGCCGGTCGGATAGACCCATTCGAACGGCAGGCGGCCCGCCAGAGGCATCATGATCGCCGCCAGGGACTTGAGCTGTTTTTCAGTATGGATGGCCATCGGAATCCCCAGCGAGAACATGAAATCTCCGAAGGTGCATTCATAGCCTGCACTTATGAAACCGTGCGCCAGCCCCCATCGGTCAGCGCCGGTCATGACAAAGGCCTTCTTGCCGCCATTCTTCATAATATAATCACCAAACTTGGCTTCCACGAAAGGCGCAGCTTTGGTTTCCAGGGTATTCTTTAGACCGGTGCCATCCACCACGGGGGTCTGTTTGATGAAGCGCACCATCTTTTCGACCGAATAGAGCCGGTACCATTTATCATCCACCATCAGGCCCAGGTCAGCGCCACCAACGCCAAAGGCGTCCACTTTCCCATCGAGTTCCTTGTATTTAAGGGCCGCGGCTTCCATGTCGCCATCGGTGCCGATGCGCTCGATGCTGACTTCCTCACCCAGCAACTTGACGGTGACCGCCTTGTCACGTTTGGATGAACCGATACTGATACTGACTGCTCTTTTCATAAGTGGAGCCTCCTGAAAAATTTGCTTGAACGAGTATACACCCATCCAATTTATCTGATAATAGGTTGGCTTGCCTGTGAGTCTGAACCCCCATCCGTTCGCCGCGTTCCGACCTCCCGGCCGGCAGAATGTTGCGAGGGTGGTGTAAAATCAAACCCAGGAGGAATCCGCCATGACTCTGCGTCGTATCAGTATTGCCCTGCTGGTTCTCTTTGCCCTTCTGACCATCTACCCCATCATCAGTATTGCTGCGGGGGTGGCACCTTTCCGCTTGCTCACCCCGGTGGCAACCCTGGCCGGTTTCACTTTTGCCCTGCTGCATGCCGGTCAGCGCGAGGGTTGGAGCCGGGCCTTGCGCCTGCTGGCGCTGGTGTTCGCCGTCAGCCTGCTTTTCGAGAGCGTGGGCGTGGCGACCGGGCTGGTTTATGGTCCGTATCATTACACCAACAAACTTGGGCCGCTCTTCCTCGGTCTCGTCCCCTACCTGATCCCGGTGGCCTGGTTCATGATGAGCTACCCATCCTTCGTCATCGCCGAGCGGCTGATCCCGGCAAGTTGGAAGCGCTGGCAGCGCATCCTTTGCGTGGCGGCGGTGGGCGGGCTGGTGATGACCGCCTGGGACCTGGTGATGGACCCGATCATGGTCGCCGGCGGGCACTGGGTCTGGGACGTTAATGGGGCCTATCACGGCATCCCCCTGCAGAACTACTGGGGCTGGTGGCTAACGGTCTTTACCACCTTTGCCCTGTACCAGTTGGCTTCCGGCAAAGCCGTTAAGCTTCCCGAGCCAGGGTTCGACCGCCTGGCGCTGGTGAGCTACCTGGTGACCGCCCTGGGGGTCGTCAGCCTGTCACTCGTCACGAACGCCGGCGAGCTGGCACTGATCGGATTCTTTGCG
>CAIKOL010000289.1 GCA_903829085.1 uncultured Anaerolineales bacterium
GGGCGATTGCCACGATCGCCTGATTCTTATGCATGCGCTTCTGTAATGTTTCAAAGTACTTTTTCCAGTGCGGGTCAGCTTTAACCGCCCGCCAGGCCACTTCCACCATTACCCAGCGCAGCTCCCGCCGTCCTTCCTTTGTGATCCCTTTGCCGCGTAGCTTCACCCCGCTCTGCTCCAGCCCCGGCACCAGACCGGAATAACTTGCCAAGGCTTTCGGAGTTTCGAAGCGAGTAATGTCTCCGATGGCAGCCAAGATCGTCATCCCCGTCACCACCCCACAGCCGGGCACCTGCATCAAATACAGCATGTCGCTTGCCCAGGGTTCCTCATGGCTCATCTTTCCCAGTTCCCGAGTCATCCGCCCGATCTGCTTTTCCAGGTGTTCCCGCGTCTCCATATCCAGTTCCAACTGCATCTTCTCCAGCCTGGACAGGCTCGCATCCCGCTGCCAGAGGGTATTCTTCGGCTGAAAGTCCTTCCCTTTCGGGTGGTTGAGATGATGTCGATGGGCCACACTGTGCATCCGGTTCACCACCTGGGTATGCATCCCAGCCATCCGCCGCCGATGTGAGATCAACTGCCGCAGCTCCCGCACATGCTTCGGCGGTACCCACACCGTTGGCACCAGGTTGGCTGCCAAAAGCCGCGCCAGGATGAAAGTATCTTTCTTGTCCGTCTTCACCCGCGCACAGGCTATTTGTTTGACTTTGATCGGATTGGCCACCAGCACTTCTCCCACCAGCGGCTCCAGCAGGTCATAAACGTGCCACGCATTCGTCGTTGATTCGATCACCACCCGATCAATTGGCAGGAGATGCTTGATCGCCCAATTCTCCAGGTCCACATGCTCCACCCGGCAGGCCGACAGGATCTCTTTCCCCTCCCGATCCACCCCCGCCACCACCGAATAATACTTGTGGATGTCCAACGCAATGTAGCGGCAGGGACTTGCACTTGCATTATCTTCCATGCTACACTCTCCTTGAGTTTGTGGTTGGGGCGTGGATTTTCGGGCAGAGAGTTGCACACACCGATTCGGGCTCATGGCCCAGACGAGAATCCACCGGGCGACCAAGTAACACCACGGGCTGAGATCTTCACTCTCTCCCATAGGCGGCGTCGGTCTGCCCAGATGCTCCTTGCCCCGGATGGCATCCCCGGTGCTACGTCACCTTCAGGATACCACCCACCACGCCCCAACCCAGTTACATTCTAGTAACACCGGCTCCACCTGGCTGCCTCCGGCGCGGTCCGTGGTGGCCATTGGGCAGAAAAGGCGCTTTCAAGCTATCTTGTCTCGCCAGCCTCGGCGGCAGGTCTGCACCAAAGTGCCCAGAATGGGTACGAAGTGGCGCCTGCACCACGAAGTGGCGTGTCCCCTTCGGGGAGAATCAGCCAACCCGTTAGGCGGCTAGAGCGTACAGAAAGGAGACCACGATGAGAAATGAACAGACAGCACCTGAGACGAAAGGTGTCACGGTGACGCTGCTAGCAGCGCTTGACCTTGGCCCTGAAATCGAGGGCATGGCAGGGCGCCAACTTCGAATGCGTATGGTGACCTTCGAACCTGGAGGCGTCTTCGGCCCGATTCACGACCATAAAGACAGGCCGGGCATGGTCTATATACTGCAAGGAACGATCACTGACCATCGAAATGGAGTGGCTAAGGACTATGGGCCGGGAGTGGGCTGGCCCGAGGATAGGAACACCACA
>CAIKOL010000290.1 GCA_903829085.1 uncultured Anaerolineales bacterium
CGGGCCATCCAGCGCAAACTGCAGGACCCGCTGGCGGTTAAGATCCTGGGTGGCGAGTTTCATGAAGGCGAGACCATCCGCGTGGATCGTGGAAAGGACGGGTTGGCATTCACGGGACAGGCATCTGACAAACTTGTGGTTTCATAATGGAAAATACCAATGCAGGCAACCCTGGGGGCTGAAAAAAATAACTCGAAGCCAGCCTGCATCGGGGTTCTAGGCCGGGGAAAATGCTTATAAACCGTCCAGACTCCCACACGTTCACTTCACGCAATGTCGTGCAGCGGTTATTCGTCGGACTCACACAGGGGAGGAACGCTTCAGGAAGGCCAGGGTTCGATCCCAAGCCAGGCTCGTTACCGCCTGGTCGTATGCCTGCGGGCGGTCGGGTTCGAAGAACCAGTGTCCGGTACCGCCGTATCGATGAAAACTTACCGGGCGGCCGGCATGCCTTAGGTCTGCCTCCAGGGCGTCGACGTTGGATTTTGGCTCGTACTGATCATTCTCGGCAAAGTGACCGAGGTAGGCTGCTTTTGAGTTGCTGAAGTCGCCGCCCCCGGTCCCGTAAAAGACGACAACCGAACCGAAGTGTTCGGGATTGGCGGCGGCGAGGTCCAGCGCATAATAGGCGCCCATTGAAAAGCCGATCACGGCAAGGCTGCGCTCGGCTGGCTCAGCCCGTTCGTTGAGGAACATTGTTGCCTCCGCGATGTCAGCCTTGGCTTGGATGTGGTTGGTGTCGAGAGCTTGGCCAAGTTTTTCCGCCTCGGCAATGTTGTCTGCGACCTTGCCATGATAGAGATCTGGGGCGAAGGCCACGAATCCGGATTCAGCCAGTCGCGTGCAGAAAGCCTTCATTGTGTCGTTCAGCCCCCACCAGACGTGCAGGACCAATACTCCGGCTCCCTTGCCGGTGGGCGGGACGGCAAGAAAGCCCTCAGGTTGAGGATGGTTCATGTGAACTCCTTATTAAGGGTGGTATGAATGGCCTGCCACATCAAAATCACGCACTTTCTAAAACTTAAATCTAAACTTCTCTTACATGGAATAGGCCCCGTGGAATTTCCCGAATTCTGTTTTAGAATTCTTCTTTGGATAAGCCTCGATTATCTTTGTGTTGTTCTCTCTTAGGTGTTCGATTACTTTCTCCAAGCTCTTTTGTGCAATTCCCTTACTTCGGTGTTCTTTTTAAATAGTAAAGCAGATGATTGAAATCACATTCGCTTCATCCGGTATTTCTGTGCTTCCACCGATCGATTCCAGCATGAGTCAGGGCGTTGGAGTTGGTTTCTGGATACTAATGCAGCTTGCTGGAAAGGCGATATTGATTGGCTGGTTGATTTGGGTCACGTCAATGCTGATTTCTTCGTGCAGCACTTTCTTATTTAAACTGTCATGCATTTCCATCACCAGGATATATTTTACAATGTACTGCCCATCGATTGCCACCCAGTAATCCCCCTGGTTGGTTGTTACCTCGTACCCCGATTTGACTCCCAGCCCGGAGACCTTGAATGTGAAATGATTGGTGGGAATGTCGTTGACCGTTTCCGCGCCCACGAAGGTGGGATGGTCGATCAGGGGTGCAATGCTGATCATATTTTGGGTGAGTTCCAGCATTTCGGTTTCGCTCGGTTCCATGTTCGTCCATTTCCAGTGGTCTTTCTCCGAGCTGGAGCACATCTCGTTGCCGACGCGGTAGATTTGAAGGTTGACGTCTGTCGGTGTGGTATCTCCGAGGGAGGTGGCGGAGCTGTTGAGCTGGATGTACCGGGCATCTTGGTCATTGGAATAATCGGTCGTGTTGGTTATGGAGGACGATTGGTTCTGCCCCGGCCCGGATGACTTGAAAGTGACCGCTATCTCGAAACTGTTCAGGCTGCCCAGCGCATCGTTCATGCTCACCGGTTGGGCGGGTGGGGTGGCTGTTGCCTCGGCCGTCTGGGTGCTTTGGGGCTGGGTTTGACCTCCGGCTGGTGTCGCCGAGTTCGGCGTGCCGACCGTGCCCGGGCTGGCTGCACCGTTGCATGCCAATGCCATCAGTATCAGAAGCGAGATGAAGTAGAATATACGCTTTTTCATGCCTGTATCTCCTCTAAAGACTAATCCGAATGCAACTGGTTTGCCAGGTTGAGGTGGCTCAGCCACCAGGCTGGCAGCGAAATGCCGGCGACCATCACCAGCCCGATCCATCCCAGGCTGGTCAGGATTGTGTTTGCATCCAGGCTCGGGTTGATGGTAAGGCCAAACGCCGCCACGTGGACCGCCGAAAGGATCCCCAGCGTGAATATCCCTCCCAGCAGCGTTCCCAATACGGTCACGCCGATTGCCTGTCCCAGCAGATAGGTCGCCAGCGAAAGCGCCGGAAAACCAATCGTGCGTAAAATAGCCATCTCCCGCCTCCGTAGCCAGGCCAGACGCCACAGGATGTTGGTCAGGGTCAGGGCGATCGCGATCCCCATCGCGAACGCCACCACCCCCATTATATTGAGAACTGGCTGGTATTGGTAGACCGTGATCCGGGCGCCTTCCCCTCGGCGGGTGACGGAGGTTTGTACAGAGATGGATTCACCCTCGTGCAATATGCCTTCGTCTGGAATGATATACACCGACACATCCTGACCCCACCCGAGCAGGGCTTGGGCATCCGCGAGCGAGATCCAGGCCTGGTTATCGGTATACGACCCGCTGTGGAAGATCCCCACGATCTGGAATGTTCGCCCTCGCAACACGATCTGGCCTCCGGCGTCCACATTTTGGCTGGCTGCCAGGCGCGAGCCGACCATCGCACTACGGGCAGCATCGCCCGGGTGCAGGCTGCGCCCGGAGACCATCGAGAAGGTGTCGACCCTGGTGTATTGTTCCAGGTCGATCCCGCGCACCAGGATCGCTTTGCTGACCGATGTACCGGTTGCATCGTCGATCTCGGGGACAACCATCCCGATCCCCATCCCGATCAACTGCTTCCCCACCTCGCTCGAGATGCGGCTGCCATAGATTTCGCCGAAGCTTTGATTTGCCTGTACTACCAGCAGGTTGGGCTGAAGTTGGTTGAATTCCGCCGCCAGCCCGTTGCGGTATGCCTGCAGCATTGCGAATATGCTCAGGGCGATTGCGATTCCCACCGCCATGGCCAGTGCCTGCCGGGAGCGGCTTCGCAGGTCATGCAGCCCGAGGACGAAAGTGGTCAGGTGGAAGGACATGATTAATCTCTCAGGGCAGATAGTCCTCGCCTGGAAAGCGGACCGGTGGTCAGCCAGACGCCGAGGAAGGCGAAACTGACCGAAAGGAACAGGCCGAGCAGGCTGGATGCCGGGGGCAGGGAAAGGATCAGTGGCGCCGCTTGGATGCTGATCGGGGTATGCATACCCTGATAAGAGATGAACGCCCACGAAATGCTCCAGCCCACCAGGTAGGCGGCCAGGGTCAGGACCAGGCTGCGCGTGAACAGAAAGGTGCGTAGTTTCGCCTGGGTGAACCCGAGTACGTGGAGCAGCAGGATTTCGTGCCC
>CAIKOL010000291.1 GCA_903829085.1 uncultured Anaerolineales bacterium
ACTGAGGAGTGGGGGTTTGCGTACGGCTACTACGGCTTTCTCAAAGTAAGTGAAATCCTGCTTGTACAACCCATCCCCCTGCCCCCCTTCCCGCTGGGAAGGGGGAAATGAGGCAAAAATAAGGGTGCGGGTGTGCTTCGCACCCACCGCACCCTTATTTTTGCTCACTCCGATCGAACTTTGAGAATGCCCTGGTGCGGTTACGCCGCACGCAAACCCCATTTATTGAGAAGATACGAAATATTCATCCTTCGGATTTCACCCCAAAGGATGGGTACAGCGTTGGTTTTGTGACCTGCAGAAGTCAGGCCTTATACGGGATGAAATCCCCAACGGGGACGATGAGACTTCGGACTCTATTGAAACTGCCGGGAAATTCTGTTTAAAAACTGCCTCCGCAGATGGAGCTATCTGCGGAGGCATTCGCCAAAGGAGGAGACAGTGATTTACTGTGTTGGAGGTGTATTGGTGCCGTCTCCGGGCTGAATAATAGTCTACTTGCCTGGCGCGGGCTAGAGCGGAAAGTCATGCTTAATTCGTGATTATCTTCACAATGAGGACGTGCCCAGCAGAAAAGCACGCACAAGGGCCACGGCCTGCTCAGGCTGGCGATAGCTCTTTACGGAAATCATCCGGTGCGAATTCCCGCTCAACATCTTTGAAATGGGTTGCCCCTCCCGATATATGCACAGGACCGGCTTGCCAAGGCTGAGAGCGTAGGCAACCTCGTACCCCACTCCATGGGAGGGGGTGCTGACCTCAGCCACCAGCGCCTGGCAGGCGCGGATCCAGGCTGTATCCCGCTCGTAAACCTCACCCGGGTCAACCCGCCCTTCAAGCTCCATCACTTCCGAACCGGCCAGGTGGGCGGTGGGCACCTGGTGACCATCGGCCAGCAAGGCAGCGGTAATGAGGCGGTAGATGGGCTCAAAATCCCGCCCACCGGTGATGGAACAGGCGAAGTAAATATTCATCTATGGTCAGATATGCTGGCCAACAGGTCTGATTGGGGCGTGCCGGCGGAGTGATGGGTCGAATCCATCCAGGCGCTGCGGAAGCTTTCCAGTTCATTGCTGAACTTGATCCAATCGGGCACCAGCAGTGCCAGACGCGCGGTCTTGTCCGGGAAAAAATAAGGGGAAAGGAACAGGTTCAACGCCCAGCGCGGCAGCGGCCAGCCGTTCATTTCCAGAACAATGGCTGTCCTGCTGACCAGCGGCGCCAGGAAGGCGCGCTTCCAGCCTTTCCGCCCCTCCAGCGGGAACAACTTGCCCATCTCGGCGCTGGAAGCCTGGATGAAGCGCCGGTAGGAAATGTTCATGCGCAGGAAAGGCGTGACCAGCCGCAAATGGTTGTCAAAGGGTTGCACATGCGCTGATCTGCGCACAGAAAACAGGAAGATGGCCAGGAAGACTGCGAAGGCACCCACTCCACCTGCCAGCCAGAGCATCCAACCGGCCACCTGGGGCGGGGCATAGGCAGGCAGTAGCGAGGGCAGCCAGGCCAGCGCCGCCACCAACGCCAGCAGGACAACTCCAATCCCCAAGGTCGGCCGCCACCAACGGTTGAGGATATACGTGTACAGGATCAGGCGATGGCGCTGTCCGCTGCGGGGCATGGAGGCTAGCCCTCTTCTTCCGGGGGCAGGGGCAGGCGTGCATTCTCCGGCCGGGATTCGGTACCCGTGATCTGTCCGCTCAGGCGGGAGAGGGAGCGCTCCAGTTTTTCGCCGCGCAGGCTGAAGGTGACATCCCCACGCGTGCGTTCGAGGATGGCGCGGATGATATCGGTCTGGCGGCGCAACCCGTTGGTGATGGCGTCGGGATAGTCCATCGTCACCAGGATGGCAAAGATGTCATCCATGTGACCCAACAGGCGTTCGGCTTCGGCGGAGTTATCCTGGCGCAGCATGTCGAGGCAGCGGCGGCGCATTTCACCCACCGACTCGGCCAGCCCGTTCAGGTAGGTATTGGGCGGCAGGTTGAGTTCTTCGGGGGTGGGCAGGGCTTCATGCCGGATCAAGGCGCAGGTGACGCTGGCCTCCGCAAATTCCTTTAAAGCATCCTGCGTGTACCCGGCGAAGTAGAAGGCAGGATAACCGGCCAGGTCGCTGCGCAGCGCTTCGGCCAGCTGGCGGGCCTCGTCCAGGTGGGACTGCATGACCTCCGTTTCGTCGCGATGCACGGCCCGGATGGACAGCGCACAGGCACGCGTCAGCGCCCGCGCCTGTCCCAAAGCCTTGTCGCGGATGGCGGTCTGGGCATCAAATACCTGGCGGATCTGTTCGGCAATCTTCTCTAGTTTTTCCATATCATGTCTTCTTTGGTTCTTCGGGCGGTTCCGGCGGGTGGATGGGTTTGAAAAGCGAATCGGCCAGCGAAGGGCCACCCGTGGGAATACGGATGGCCCCAAAGGTGGTCTCGTAGCGCGCCAGGTTTTCGTTGAGCGCCTGGGCGAACAATTTGAGTGCCACCGGTGACATGACCACGCGGGCCGTCACGCTGGCCTTGGTATCACCGGGTAGCAGGCGGGCAAAGTCCAGCACGAACTCGGCCGGGGCGTGGGCGATGCGCGCCAGGTTGGCATACACCGGCTGCAGGTCGGGCGGTATTTCGATGGGGAAGCTGTTCTGCGGTTTGGGAGGGGGCAGTGCCACTTCGGCCTCGCTGTTGGCTAGAACGGGATATCTTCGTCGTTGGTCGGGGCGCCGCCATCCTCTGCCGCGGGCGCGCTGCCCGTGCTGCCGCCTTCGGACTCGGCCCGGCTGCTGAGGAAGCGCACGGTCCCAGCGGAGACTTCGAACGAGGCGCGCGACGAGCCGTCCTGGCTGGTCCAGATGCGCGGCCCGCCGGTGGCGGGATCGGCTGTCAGGCGGCCTTCAACAAGCACTTTCGACCCTTTTTTGACATATTGATTGCAGGTCTCGGCCTGTTTTCCCCAGGCAGAGACGCGAAACCAGATGGTCTCCTTGACCACTTCGCCGTTATTGTTGGTGTACTGGCGATTTGTGGCAACCGAGAAGGATGTGACCGCCTGACCGGAGGGGGTGTAACGCATTTCCGGGTCGCGACCGACGTTACCTACGATGATGATCGTTTGATACATGGGGGATCTCCTTTAGATGTATAGGACCCGCCGCAGTGCGGCGGGGACAGTGTGATGCTTCAATTTTACTTCACATTTCCCAGCTCAACAGCGGGATTTCCATCTCCTGGGCGGTCAGCCCGCCGTGGTGACCGTAATACTTCTGCTCATGCTTGTTCTTTTCATACCACCAGACCGACTCATGGCGGAAAGGCAGGATGACCAGGTCGCCGGCGCGAGCGCAGAATTTGGGCGAAAGCAGCGGGCCGAAATAGCCCTCCGCCATCAGGTCTGCCACCTTGCGCACCTGTGCCCGCCCCTCCAGCCGGGCGGTAAGGAAGGCCTGGGCCTCTTCCACCATCCCGGGTTGGATGTACAGAAAAAAGTCGCGTGCCGACCCCGCCGGAACCAGCAGTCCCCCAAGCTGGTCCTTCCTGAGGAATTGCTCGAATCCCGCAAAGCGGGGCTCGCGGTTGAGGTAGATGGTGGTGTGCGGGTCGGTCTCAGATTGGCCGTGGTCGGCGGTCAGCAGGAACAGGACGCGCTTGCGGCTGCCCTTCAGCGCACTCTGGAAAATGCTGTCCATTGTCATCAGGAACACCTGGATCTCGGCTCCGGTCTGGGGTGATTCGGGGCCGTACTCGTGGCTGATGGAGTCGATCTTTTCGTTGTACAGGACATAATAAGCAGGGGGAGTGCAGCCTGCCAGGGAGCCTGCCAGGTTGACCAGCGCCTCGGGCAGGGTCTTGTAGCCCAGTGCCCTGGCTCCTGAGAAGACTACATCACTATAGGAAGAGGGGGTGTACTCGCGGTGCTGGAAGATGGTGGTTGTGACGCCCTGTTTCCTGAGCGACTGGTAGAGCGTGGTGGTCGGGAGGAGGCGGCGCGGCTTGACTCCCACGGATTTGAGCGTGTCGCGTTGGGATGTGCCGGCAAAGGAGAAAAGCAGCGGGGCAATGACCGCGTCGAGAGTGGGCTCATAATAGATCCACTCGAAGATGCCATGCTCGCCCACCGGCATGCCGGTGTGCAGCGTGGTGATATGGGCAGCCGTGGTGGACGGGAACTGGGAGGTCAGTTTTTCCACCTGCCCACGCCGGGTGATGGATTTCAGGAAAGGTTCTGCCTGGAATTTTTCGAAGAACCGCCAGCCGAAGCCATCCACCAGGAACAGGACCACGGCATCGTATGCCTGTGGAGCGCTCAACAGGCCAGTGATGCGGCGGGGCAGGGAGGCAAAGCCGCCCTGGTCATAGCGCGGCTTGACGAAATTGGGCTCCATCAGATGGTGAGCACCACGATCCCGGCGATGGTCAGCAGGATGCCAATGCCGGTCTTCCAGGTGAGCGGCTCAGCGCTGAAGATGATGCCCATCAAGGCCCCAAAAAGCGGGGAGGTGAAGGCAATGGGCATGACCTTGTTCAGCGGGGCGCCGTTGATGGCGGCATAGTAGCACAGCATGCCGATGGCGCCGGCCACCACCCCGCCGCCCAGCACCAGCATCAGCAGGGCTTTCGTCCCGGCTTGCGGGAGCGTCTTCCACTGCGGGAAGGAGACCGCTCCCAGGATCACCAGCGCCACCGCTGTGCGGATGGTGATGCCCATTTGTGGAGAAAGCCCGCCCAGGTGCAGGCCTTTCTTTTCGAAATAGCCGCCAATACCCCAGGCCATGGCGGTCAGGAGTGCCAGGATTTGAGGATTCATAAGGGTCCTTTTCAGCATGGATTGGATTTCCTTTCAATTCATTTTACTCCACTCTCCAGGATGCGGCTATTTTGAGGTTCTTTGGAAATTAGCGTAGTGAGACAGGAAACAGGGGGTGTTAGGCGGGCGAAGCCCTTCACCACTGAGGCCGCATAGTTACCAGAACCGGAACAGGGTGGCTCTCTGTGTTCTTTGCGCGCTTTGGTGGAAAGAATATCGTCCCGAAGGTTAATAAAGTCGAGATTGTTTTTTTTGAGAACCTTCGGGACGTTTCGTGCCTGGTTTAGGATTGGTTGGGTATATAATCTGAGGGTACAAAATCATCGACGGGAGCCCTGAGTCAAGGAGCATTTTTATGAAATCCAAATATATTGCCTCTTTATTCAAGATATCGATTGTGCTGCTTTGTGCGCTGGCTGCCTGTGGAACCAAGAAGACCCCGGCGCTGCCGGTAACGGCTGCCCTGAGCGAACTGCAGGGAAGCGTGGGGATCAAGAACCCGGGCCAGGCAGATTATTTGAAAGCTTCCGCCACTGACACGTTGCAGGTACAGGGACTGGTGCGCACCGATTCGGACGGCCGCCTGCGCCTGGACCTGTCGACCGGCACCATTGTGCGCCTAGCCTCCGACACTTTATTCACCCTGCAATCCAATCAAGCGCAGGATGGCAGCCTGATCACCCGCCTGCTCCTGCAGGCCGGGAAGATCTGGGTGGTGCTGAAAGGCGGCCAGATGGATGTGGAGACCCCTTCCGGTGTGGCTTCAGTGCGCGGCTCCTATATGTCAATCTGGGTGGACCCCCAAACGCAGGATGTATGGGTTTCCTGCCTGGAGGGCTGGTGCCAGGCCGGGAACTCCACCGGCACCATCGATATGATCTCGTCTGAGGGGACCGTGCTGTACAATTTCGACCCGCAGGGCACCGTTCCCCCGCCTCCGCCTGAGCTGCGCTATTTGAGCCAGCAGGAGATCAATGACTTCCTGACCAACAACCCGGAGGCCGCCACAGTGATGGAGGCCGTCATCGCCACCGCTTCGGCCCTGCCCAGCCTGGGCGCAACCCAGTCCCTGCTCACGGATACCCCAACCGTCACCCCAACCGCCACCGTTACCGCCCCGGTCGCCAATACCACCCCCTCCTTAACCGCCACGCCTACCACCACGCGCACCAGCACGCGCACCTTCACAACCGCGCTCACCCGTACGGTCACGGTGACCGCTACCAC
>CAIKOL010000292.1 GCA_903829085.1 uncultured Anaerolineales bacterium
GCACAAATCCCCGCTGATGACATTTTACGGCTTTCTCAAAGTAAATGAAATCCTGCTTGTACAACCCATCAGGGCTTTCTTAAAGATACTGTTGGCAAACTCGGGTTCAAGCGGAATTTTCCCAGTCAGGCTGGAAAGAAGATCTATTCAGGGTTCAAAGTCCAACATTTCTCGTAACGGACTTGGGGTCGATCTCCAGCCAACCAGTGTGAAGTGCGCTTCAAGTTGGCGGCGCAACCGGTGAAGACAGCCTGCAAGTTGCGTTTCTTCTGTCCGATGTATCGGCTGACTCGCAATCCATGCCCGCGCACCAGTGCAGATAAGCTGCCTTCCACGCCACTGCGATGTTGGTGATAATCTTGTTTGAAGGCTTCGGTCTTTTGTCGAGTACGCGCTGTTTGTACGAGATCGTAATGGATGTTCATGCCCACGCTTCGTCCACCTTTGCCAGTGCAACAACGGGCGTGCAAAGGACAGGCAGCACAGATTTTTTTAGGGAATTGAAATTTCCAAGTATTCACGATCAAGCTCGGGTTCTTGGCCTGAAACCCTTGCGGACAAGTCGCAACTTTCCTTTCCGGATCCATATGAAAAAGAGCCTGCGTGATCCCATTGGGTAATAAATCTTGGGGGGTCACTACTTCCGGCAAGGGTCCGATCAGATCAATCTGCAGATCTCGGCTGTGAGCCAGGTTCGGCCCGCTCATGTAGCCAGCATCCACGTAATGTTCGCCTGGCTTGCATTGGCGTTCGATCAGTCGGTCTTGAATAAGAGGTAGTTCTTCGTAATCCGTCTGGTTGCTATCAGTGGCCACCATATCCGTGATGATGTGTGGATAGCTTTCGTCTTCCGTTTCAGTCACTTGCACCTTGTCTCCCAGCCATTCAAACTTGCGTTTGCGGCTGTAACGCGCCTCGGGATCATGGGGTGTCTGGATTTGGGTATGCCCATCATACTTTTCTAGATCTTTATAAACCATTTGCCCTTTCTCTTCTCGAAACTGCTGTGCCCATACGGTGCTGAAGACTTGCACTTCTGGCAAATCCCGCAACTCCGCTGGTGCGCCTCCATCACTAAGCCGTTTGAGCAACCACGCTCCATCATCCCCTATGTTCGCTTCATACTCCTTCCACTCTGATTCGCTGTAGCGCTGCCTCACAAAGCGTTCACCATATTTATCCTCCCAACTCGGCGAAATGACTTCTTCACACCATTCCCGATTGGCTGTCACGAGCGCAACCACTGCCAAACGCAGCGTTTCCACCACCATCTCAATCCGACTCAAGCGTCGTACCTTCACCAGCATGGCGATACTGTCGCTTCTTTGTTTGCCCCGTTCTTTAATCAGCCCCATCGCTCGAATTTCTTCCACAAGTTTTTCAAATACCCGCTTTTCCGCCTGACCGTCAATTAGCCGATCTCGAAACTCGCATAAGACACTGAAATCAAACCCCGCATCATCCAGTGGCATATGCAGGGCATATTTCCAGTCTAGTCGCATTCGTAATGCCTGGGCTGCTTGCCGATCAGCCAATCTTTCCATGAACTGAAAAACACTCACAAACGCCAAGATCACAGGCGAGTAGCCTGGCTTCCCTTCACTCGAATACAGATCCGCAAACTCCTCTTCCTCCCATTTCTCAAATAAGCGATCGCCGATTAAACGATAGGGATCGTTTTCTCCTAACAACATCTTCCCGATCCGTCCCGTCTCTTCAGGCATCGCCCACGGCGATTGTATTTTCAAACACATGGCAGCCTCCGCTCCTTATCTTACTCCTCCTTGCTGGTTTGCCAACAGTATCTTTAAGAAAGCCCTGATTTCAACGGAGATCTGGCTTGAGATTCCCGTCTCGCCGATGTACAATGATTTCAGGATAACATGCTGCGAAAATACGTACCCGTCCTTGTGCTGACCTTGGGGATGCTAATCCAAGCCTCACCCGCCTCGCTGCGCGCCCTGGAACTGGCCCCTGGCGGCCTCCTACCGGTTTCAATCCCCGCCAGAACTGCAACCGTTTTTCCCATCCCCCAGGCCGACCTTGACGAGGACGGCACGGCTGAAACGCTGGCGCTGACTGGCGGGCGCCTGTCCATTTTCTCCGACGCTGAGACGGTCTGGCAAAGTCCTCCGGACTGGCAAATTGTTCAGGCTGCCTTCAGCGATCTGAATCACGATCGGCAACCCGAAGTCACCATCCTGCTCTGGCGTCCCTTCCGCCCCTGGCCCGTTGACCAGTGGCTGCCGGATGGCGGACGCATTGCCGGATTTCACAACGCCGCAGGACAGTCCTGCCACCTCATCCTGATCGGTTGGATCCGGGGTGGCTATCATGAATTATGGGCTGGCTCTGCCATGGCTGAACCGGTCACTTCCTTTAAGATTGCGGATCTGAACAACGATACCCTCCAGGAGTTGGTGACGCTTGAAAGCCGCTACACAGACCAGGAATCCGCTCCCGCCCACATTTTGAAAGCTTGGGAATGGAACGGATTCGGCTTCACCGTCGTCTCATCTATGTATGGCACGTTCAGTAATATAGCCCTTGTGAAAACCAGGGCTGGCCCTATTTTGATTCTTGTTCCCTGAGGAGGAGACCATGAAAACAGCATTGCGTAAAATTCTGTGGGCGTTCCTGGCAGTTGTGATTGTCCAGTCAGCGTGCAATCTCTCGACCACGCCCCCCACCCAATCCAAGCCCACCAGCCAGCCCCCGCTCGTTACACCCACCCAGGCTACCACGCCCCTTGTGGGGATCTACCCGCCGGCTTTTGCCAGTTACAACGAGATTGCTGCTGTCCTGCCTCAGACGTTCAGCGGCGGAGGCTATAGCCTGCCGCTCGACCTGGGACAGGTGCAGGGGCTGGACCAGTTTACGCTGAGCGCTGCCCAGCAAGCCCAGCTGGCTCAAAATGGCTTCGTCGTTGCTGCACCGGTAGCGGGCCAGTATCGCGAGTTTTACCAGATCTATGAGAGCGGGCGCTATTCGCAAGTGCCGATGTTCATTACCACCGACTCGGTCTACCATATCTACCACCTGCTCTTCGATAAAATGCTGCGAGACCTGGAAACTGGTTATTTCATTGCTGATCTCAAGTCGCTGACCAGTACTCTGCTGACCGCCACCTACCAACAGTACCAGACCTTGCACGGTACCAGCCTCGAAGAACCGGCTCGCCGTAACGTGGCGTATTTTGCCGTTGCCGCCCAACTGCTGGGCCTGCCGGATCCTGTGCCTGCCGAAGTCACCAACCTGGTCTCTGCCGAACTGGCTCTGATCAACGCCGCCAACAGCGCCACGATCTCTCCTATCTGGGACCGCCCCGATCTGTCGGAAGATATGAGACTAAAGGAAGATTACAGCCAGTACATACCCCGCGGCCATTACACCCGCAGCGAAGACTTGAAAATGTATTTCAAAGCTATGATTTGGTATGGTCGGCTCACTTTCCGTTTGGCTGATGATTTCGAGACCCGCCGCGCCCTGCTTGTCACCCAGGCCGTGCGGACTGCCATCGCTTCGGATGGCACCCCCGCCGTCACCCTCTGGGAGAACATTTACGAACCCACCGCTTTCATCGTTGGGAAATCCGACGATCTCGGTTATCTCGAATACGGGGCGCTTTCTGACCAGGTCTTTGGTGTCAACCCTGACCTGGCCAAATTCTCCGATGACACCCTCTTCGCCCAGTTCAAGCAGGCTACCGAGACTCTGCCCCCGCCCCAGGTCAATTCGATGTGGGTCTGGATCGAACAGGATAAGGAGCAGGTCACCAAGGGCTTCCGCTTCATGGGCCAGCGCTTCACCCTGGATGCTTACGTTTTCGGCCAGGTTATCTGGCGCAACGTGGGGACCATGGATAAACCGCGCGGCCTGCCGAAAGCGCTGGATTTCTTTGCCGCCATGGGGTCGGATGAAGCTGCCAGTATCCTGACCGGTATGGGCGAGGACCAGTATGTCAATTTTAACACCCAATCGGCCAAGGTCAGGACAGAAATTGCAGCCCTGGGAATGGATTCCTGGACGCAGAACCTGTACTGGTCATGGTTGTATTCCTTCCAGCCGCTCATTCAACCCAAAGGCAGCGCTTATCCTCCCTTCATGCAGACCCAGGCCTGGACGCGCAAAGACCTGCAGACCGCTCTCGGTTCCTGGACGGAATTGAAACACGATACCATCCTGTACGCCAAGCAGGTCATGGCCGAGATGGGCGGCGGAGGTCCCGACCAGGTCCCGCACGGCTACGTGGAACCCAATCCCGAGGCTTATGCCCGCTTGTTGGCCCTGACGCAAATGACCTACGATGGTCTCCAGTCCCGCAGTCTGCTCAGTGACCTCACCCGCACCAACCTCGAAAACCTGATCTCCGAGCTGAAATTCCTCAAGGATATTTCAGAGCGCGAACTGGCCGGGTCAGCCATCAACACCGACGAATACTTGCACATCCAGTATTGGGGCGGAACCCTGGAGCAATTCACCCTGGCCGCCGCCGATACCACCGATCCCATGTCCAGGGATTTGAGCGACCAGAAAGCTGCCCTCGTGGCAGATGTGGCCACCGGCACCAATGACCTGCAAACCCTGGTGGCGCTCGAAGAAGCCGACGGACAGCCAACCCCCATTTACGTGGTCCTGCCAGATTCACCCTGGCGGGTCGCCATCGGTGCAGTCTACTCTTATTACGAATTCGCTGTGCCCGCCGCAGACCGGATGACCGACGAAGCCTGGCAGGCCCAGGTGGAAGCCGGGACGAACCCGGCTCAGCCCGACTGGACCCAGATGTTCATCGCGCCGTGAGAAAACCATCCCTTGTAGGGGCAGGTCTCAGACCTGCCCCTACCATTATTCTCCTTCTTCTATTTTTATGTGCTTGTAGAGCACACTCCACTGTCACCCTGGCCCTGCTGGGGGACGTTATGCTCGGGCGCGGTGTAGTTCCGGATGTGGACTCGCTGGCATACCTGGCTCCGGATCTTACCGCTGCGGACCTGGCCCTTGCCAACCTGGAGAGTCCCCTCGCTCCCGTTCTGCCCGCCCCGGATTCGACCTACAATCTCTGTACCCTATCCATCCGGGCGGACCTGCTCCCCGCCTGGGGGCTTGATCTGCTCTCGCTGGCCAACAACCACAACCAGGACTGCGCCCCGGACGGCACAGCCGATACCCGCGCTGCATTGGAAGCCGCCGGGGTCACCCCCCTCGGCCCGGGTATGCAGCCGGTGTATCGCAAAGTGAACGGGCTGTCCCTGGCATTCCTGGCCTTTGACGACATCTCCTCCCCGCTGGATGAAGACGCCGCTGTACAGTCCATCCGCTCAGCGCGCCTCAGCGGCGCGCAGGTGATCGTCTCCATTCACTGGGGGATGGAATACCAGGGAGGCGCCTCCGAACGCCAGGCATCCCTGGCGCAGGCATTCGCCGATGCCGGCGCAACGCTGGTCTGGGGTCACCATCCGCACGTGCTCCAGCCTGCTGCCTGGATAAAACCAGCCGCAGGTTCCAGCCCTGCGGCTGGGTCAACCCTGGTGCTCTACAGCCTGGGTAATGCTCTCTTTGACCAGTTCGGTCTGGACGATACCCGCCAATCTGCGTTGGTGCTCGTCACCTTGAATACGGAAGGCGTGATCGGTGTCCGCAGCGTACCGTTCGAGATCGATATTGCCAATAGTCGTCTGGTTCAACCGGATGCCGAAACGGAAAAGAGTATCCGGGACAGGTTAAACCTCCCCTAGGAGCATGTCTGAGACTTGCTCCCCATCAGCTTACCCGTGACCTTTTGCCCGGGCGGGATATAATTCTGATATGCTCCGCACCATTCTGCACCTTGACCTGGATGCCTTCTTTTGCGCCGTGGAGGAACTGCACGACCCGACGTTGCGCGGCAAAGCCTTTGCCGTGGGTGGGCGTCCGGAGGAACGCGGCGTGGTTGCCTCCTGTTCATATCCTGCCCGGCGCTGCGGGGTCCATTCAGCCATGCCGATGAGCCAGGCGTTGCGCATCTGCCCGGAGTTGCTGGTGCTCTCGCATCACCGCGGTAATTACGGGGAAATGTCCGAAAAAGTGATGCAGCGTTTGAACGACCTTTCCCCGCTGGTCGAGCAGATCTCCATCGACGAAGCCTTCGTGGATATCAGTGACCTGCATGAGTCCTCCGGCGCGATCGCCAGCCGCCTGCAAAAGCGCGTCAATGATGAACTTGGCCTGCCATGCTCGGTTGGCGTGGCTTCCAACAAGCTGGTCGCCAAGATCGCCACCGAGGTGGGTAAGAAATCCTCGCAGAAAGGCCAGCCACCCAATGCCATCACGGTCGTCCCGCCTGGAACCGAAGCAGCCTTTCTGGAACCCCTGCCTGCCAGCATGTTGTGGGGAGTGGGACCTAAAACCTCTGCAAAGTTGGCCGGGGGCGGCATTAAAACCATTGGTGACCTGGCCCGCCATCCCGAAGCCGACCTGGTGCGCTGGTTCGGTGAAAACGGGCGTGACCTGGCGCGTCGGGCGCGCGGCCTGGATGACAGCCCCCTTTCCACCGGGCACGAGGCCAAATCCATCAGCCAGGAGAACACCTTCGTCCGCGACGTGAGCGACGATAAGCAGCTTGCCGCCATGCTGCGAGGACTATCCGCACAAGTGGGGCGCCGCCTGCGCCAGGCCGGTATCGCCGGCACCACCGTCCGGATCAAACTGCGCTGGCCGGATTTCACCACCCTCACCCGCCAGGTCACACTGTCCCAGGCCACCGATCAGGATGAGGAGATCTACCGCCTGGCGCTCGACTTGTTGGCAAAGGTGCGCGCCCGGGGAAAAGCCGTTCGCCTGATCGGCGTGGGCGTCAGCGGGTTGGGCCCGCCCTTGCGCCAGATGGAATTGTGGGGTGCGGATGCCGAGAGATCGCGCCGATTGCAGGCGGCTCTGGATAGCGTGCGCACCAGGTTCGGCGAGAAATCCATCCAGCGTGGGAAAAGGAAATAATGCTCAAGGAGCTCAAGATGCACGTTAAAACCGGAAGTATTTCCCTTAATACGCAAGGCAGTACCGATATTCAAGATATCACCAAAGAACTGGAGCGCCTCGTTTATGAATCCGGGCTTACCTCCGGTACCCTGACGGTCTTCTGTCCCTCCTCCACCAGCGGACTGACGACCGTTGAGTTCGAGCCCGGCGCAGTGTCAGACCTAAAGCGGCTGTTCGATGAATTGATCCCGTCCAACCGCAATTATGCTCATAATGAAACCTGGCAGGACGGGAATGGATTCTCGCACATGCGCGCCTCCCTGCTCGGCCCATCCCTCAGCATCCCCTTCGTCGGGAAAACTCTGACCCTGGGCACCTGGCAGCAGGTAGTCTACCTGGATTTTGATATCCGTGCCCGCCGCCGGGAACTGGTGGTGCAGATGGTGGGGGAATAATGGCGCCGCAAACCAATGGTTGTATTCTGTTTGACTGGGGCGATACCCTCATGCGCGATTTCAAGGAATTCAACGGTCCGATGAAGGACTGGCCTCATGTGGAAGCCGTTCCCGGTGCAGCAGAAATCCTTGCAACTCTCCACACCGGTTGGATTCTGGCAATTGCTACCAATGCAGATGTTTCCAATGAGCAGGATATCCGGGCCGCATTAAAGCGGGTTAACCTGGATCAGTGGCTGGATAAGATTTACTGTTTCAAGACCATCGGTCACAATAAACCGTCCCTTGAGTTCTATCGGTACATCCTTGATGATTTGAAACTCAGCTCCAGGACCATCTTCATGGTTGGCGATCATTACGAAGCCGATGTTTTGGGAGCCAACCGCTGCGGTATTCGCGCCGTCTGGTTCAACGATCGGGATAATGAAAATCGCCAGGCGGAAATGGTGCGGACTATCCACCGTCTAGGCGACCTGCCAATGATCCTGGCTGGGTGGGGATGAAATGGTTGCTCACCACGGCAACCCGCAGATATCGATCTCCCCTTCTGGCCACTCCTGCATGCACACCGGCAGGACCAGCACCGGAAAATTCAGCTTTGTTCTTCCGTCCGGTTGCCCGATCCACATGGATTTTGCCACGGCTTTCCAGCCCAATTTCTCATAACGGGGCACCATCGGCTCGGTCGCGATCATCAAGCCAAAGTCCACTTTCAAGGGTTCCAGCAGAAAATCCTGCGCTTCTTTGAGGGCCTGGCGGGCATAGCCGCGTTTGCGCCATTCCACCTTGGTTGCCACGTTCCCGATCCCCCCCAGGTGAACCACCTGGTCGCCTACCCTCGCCGCGCGCTCGACAATGTGGACGTTGGTCACCAGGTCTTCATCTTCCCAGACCATGACGGTCCAATCTGCGCTGGCCCATTTTGTACCGGTCAGGAACGCATATAGGGAACTCGTCACCACGCAGTCCTGGCGGGCTTTCTCGAATGTGCTCAACTCACTGGCAGATTTGATTTCAATTCTCATCGTGATCGCTCGTTATCACGAGCCAGGATTGTATCTCAGCCGAACAAAGGACGCAAGCATAGATACAGCAGCACCAGGATTCCGAGCGCGGCTGCCAGCGAAAGCAGGCTGCGCCCGATCCCGCATGCCCACCCTGGCAGGCTGTGCCTGCGCTCATCGCTAAAGGGCCAGAAGAACGGAACGCCCTCTTTTGTCAATCCATCGGCCAGGATATGCCACAGCCAGCCCCAGCCGAATACCAGGCCCCATGCCCAGGATTGCCCGAACGCGGCGGAAATACTGCAGGCTGCGATTGTCACTGCCAGGGAAAAGATCAACGAGTGTAATGGCCCGCGGTGGTGCAGGCTTTTATACAACAGCCAGGAGAGTCCTATCAGCCCCAGCGAGAGGCAGACCGCATACACGCTCCAGCGCAGGATCGCGATTCCCAGCACCAGGGCAGTGGCCTGGGTCAAAGTTCCCTGCACATCCGGCTTGCTCAGCAGGGTAGCCAGGGTTGCCAGGATGGGGATGGTCAGGATTGCCAACGCCAGGCGCAGGATGTGCGAAGGGATGCTGTGGCTGATGAAGGATTTTGGATGGTCGAGGTCAGTGGCGATCGCTCCAGTGGCTGCCACCACCGCTCCAATCCCCAGTACAACCGGGGCCGCCTGCGCAGCACCACTTGCTTCCGCAAACAGCACACCCAGGCTGGCTGTCCCAACTCCGATGAGGGCGTGATGAATGTAGTTCATGCTTGGTTTTTATCCTTTCGCCAGGGATAGGAATACGTCCTCCAGGGTTGGCTCGCCGCGCTCCAGCCTTTCCACTCTCAGCCCGGCGGATTTCAGTCCCAGGCGAAGCTCATCCTCGCTCAATCCCCGCTCGGTGATCATGCGCAAATGGTCGCCTGCCAGGCCCACCCGCAGCACTCCCACACAGGTCGCGTGGGCATTCAAAGCCACCTGAAGTGGCCCGGCAGACACCTCCCACACATCCCCGGGAACCGCCTGTTTTTTTAACACTGCCGGGGTATCCAGCGCCAGCAGCCTCCCTTCCCTCATCATCCCCACTCGCCCGCAGTATTCGGCCTCGTCCATGTAATGGGTGGTGACCAGGATTGTCACGCCCTCTGCCGCCAGGGTATAGATCAGGTCCCAGAAACTGCGCCGCGCAGACGGGTCCACGCCGGAGGTGGGTTCGTCCAGGAACAGCAGCTTCGGCTGGTGCACCAGGGCGATCGCCAGCGCCAGCCGTTGGCGCCAGCCGGCTGAGAGCCCACGCGCCAGGTCGGTTTTGTGCTCTGTCAGCCCTACTAGGGTCAGCGTGGCCTCAATTCGTTTCCGGTCGCGAATACCGTAGATGCCGCCATAGAAGACCAGGTTTTCCCAGGCAGTCAGGTCATCGTATAAGGCAAATTTCTGGGACATATACCCGGCCCGCTTGCGCACTTCTTCCGATTGTCGGAAAGCGTCGAAGCCAAGCACCGTGGCCTTGCCTTCCGTTGGCTCATATAGTCCAAGCAACATGCGGATGGTGGTGGTTTTCCCGGAACCGTTCGGTCCAAGATAACCGACGATCTCCCCGGCCTCCACGCTGAAAGACACATGGTCCACGGCAGTGAAATCGCCGAAGCAGCGGGTCAGATTTTCAGTAATCACAACAGGATCAGGCATGCTTACACCACAAAGTTAATCTTCTAATGGAAATTTATCCGGAGGAAATAGCTTGAAGAAAGCGGAAAGGGTACGCATATGAGGCCCTGACAATTCAAGCCGCGCAAAGTGTTCTGGCATATGGGTTCAGTCTTTGCTCTCAGAAAGTGAGATGAACACATCTTCCAGTGTCGGGGGGACAAGGCGTGCCTCCACCCCATCACCGCTGCTGACAGGGAAAGCCCGCGCCAGGGCTGCTAGAACGGGCTCCGCCTGCCCGCGCGCCACCCGCAGGTGCAGTTTGTCACCAAATGCACGCACGTCTTCCACGCCCTTGATCTTCACTGCAACCTGTCGCATGGCAGGCAGCGACCTGCCGCGCACTTCCAGGATGCATCCTTCCAGGCTGGCACGCAGTTGGGAGGGCGTACCTTCGGCGATCATCCGCCCCAGCCTCATGAATCCCACCCTCTGGCAGCGGGCAGCTTCATCCATGTAGGGAGTGGAGAGGATCACGGCAATGCCTTCCCCTTTGCCCTCCCCGGCTTCTCCCACAGATGGGGTGGTTACCAGGCGAATGAGTAATTGCCAGAAGTCCTGTCGCGTGACCGGGTCCACGCCAGTGGTGGGTTCGTCGAGCAGGAGCACTTTCGGGCGGGTGACAAGCGCCGAGGCCAGGCCAAGTTTCTGTTTCATCCCACCGGAAAGCTGCCCGGCGCGCCGGTCTTTGAAGGCTTCCAGGTCGACGAACTTCAGGATCTCCATGCAGCGCGGCAGCCATTCCTGCCGGGAGAGACCGCGCACTTCTGCAAAGAAACGGATATTTTCCAGCACACTCAAATCTTCATAGAACGGGAAACGTTGGGACAGGTAACCGATCTGGGCACGTACCTGCTCGGTCTGTCTGTTGACCGAAAACCCACCAATCCAGGCATCGCCGGAATCGGCTTTCAGCGCGCCCACCAGCAGGCGCATGCTGGTGGTCTTGCCTGCTCCGTCTGAACCGACCAGACCATAGATCTCACCCGCTGCGATATTTAAATTCAAATCGTTTACAGCCAAGGTCGTGCCAAAGGTTTTTCGTAAATGATCGGCAACGATCGAGGCAGTCATATGCTTTTCCTGGCAATGGAAGGCTGATGTGTCACAAGTCCTCCACCGGTTTAATGATGACCATTGCCTCATGGCCAGCCAGTTCAAGCAACTGCTCCCGGTTGGGACGTTTTGGCAGGCCGTGCGTTTTTTGCATCAATAGACCCATCATGAATGGGTGGCGCTGGAGGCGGATCTCTAGGAAATCAGCGATCCGTGCCGGGTCGGCGATTGTTTCGGCCGTTCCACGCCAGTGACGATTCTTTACCCGCACCTCCACCCTGCCATCTGCCTCAATGTTCCGGTACCAGTCCGCTTTCATCCCCCGCGCGGAACCAAGGAAATATTTACCATCTATCTCCTCGTACTGCAAAGGCGTGACCCGCTTCAATCCGCTCTTGCGTCCGGTGGTGGTCAGCAGCAGGATAATTTTCCCAATAACCGCTCCCAGCCCAATGGCATACAGCCACCGGTGGATGCGTTGTATGTTTTTCATCCTGTTCCAAAATTCCATCTTGATCATTTCGTTTTCCTGGTCATCTGCACGTGCCAACGTTTTAACGTCCGAACGTAATATCCCCAGGCATCCCCGGTTTCAGTTTTCCTTCCGGATCCTGGATCTGGAGCTTGATGGCAAACACGGTGCTTGAGCGCCCTTCGACGGTCTGGACATTGCGAGGTGTGAACTCAGCCTGGTCGGCAATATGGATGACTGTGGCTGTGAAGGTCTCGCCGGGGAAGGAGTCCACGGTCATGCTGGCTGACTGTCCAAGGGAGATTTCCCCATAAAGGTCTTCCGGCACATAGACGGTTATGGTCAGGTTGTCCAGGCGTCCCAGGGTCATGGCTGCAGCGCTGGGGGCAACGATCTCGCCGGGTTGGATGGAACTGGTCAGGATGGTGCCGTCTGCCGGGGCGGTAATGGTTAACTTGGCGATCTGGGTGTCCAGCAATGCCAGGCCGGCTTCGGCCTGGGGCACAGCCAGCGCGGCCTGGGCGGCGGAAGCCTGGGCCTGGTGGAGCACCGCCTGCGCGGCTGCCACCTGGGGAGAATTATCACCGGTTTCCAGTGCCAGCAGGCGCTCCTGGGCAGATTCAAAACGTTCCTGGGCAATGGACAGGTCCGCGCGGTCAGAGATGATCTTTGCAGCGGTTGTGCCGTCTTTCAAACTATCGTACGCTGTCTGGGCGGATTCCAATTCAGTTTTCGCCGTGTCGTAGGCCGACTGGGCAGCCTCGCGCAGGTCGGTATTACTGGTCGCGTTGGCGCGCCTAAGCACCTCCTGGGCAACGATGGAAGCGGCGTGTGTCTTGTTCAGGAGTGTCTCGGCTGCCACAAAGTCCGCATTGACCGGGTCAGACAGCAGGCTATTCAGGCTGCTTTGAGCGGTCTCAAGAGCGGAACCGGCTGCATCCACTTCGGCCTGGGCAGATGCGATCTCGTCGGCCTGGCTGAAGTAGCCTCCCGGCAGGGTGTAACCATCCGGGTTGGCTGCGTTCCAGTCTGCCGTGCGGGTGGCAATTGAATTAAGTCGTGCCGCGTCCAGTGCCAGTGCATAATTGGCCTGGGCGGTCGCCAGGGCCGCCTCCGCGGTCGAGACTGCCGCATGTGCCGAGTCCAGGCTGGCAACCGCCACCCTCCGCTGCGCCTGGAGCAGGCTGGCATCCAGGCTGAAAAGCGTGTCGCCCGCTTTGACCACCGCGCCTTCCTCCACGGTTACTTCAGTAACTTTGCCTCCGATTTCAGGAGCAATGCTTACTTCGATGACTTCAATGGTGCCGGAGGCGGTCAGGGCAGTCGCCGCGGGGAGTAACAGGGCGCGTATGCCAAAATAACCGCCAATCAGTACGGCCAGGACAACAAGGATAATTACAGGAATGGGAGGACGTTTGTGGCTCATAAGGACTCCTTAATCGAGACGTTTGCGGAAACGGACTGAAGCCGCGGCCATGATGGCGACACCAAAAACAGCCAGGGGCAGGATCTCACCCCAGATGGCGCCGGCCCCCACCCCCTTGATCAGCAAGGCGCGGATTATGACCAGGTAGTAACGCAATGGGATGATATATGAAACCCACTGCAGAAATTTCGGCATGGCCTCCAGCGGGAAGAAAAAACCAGACAGGAAGATGCTCGGTAGGAGCGTCATCCAGACCGTCAGCATGGCTTCCTGCTGGGTATTGGCAATGGTGGAGGCGAATAGCCCGATCCCGAGACCCGACAACACCAGCAGGCCTGAACAGGCCAGTATGAGACTGAGATCCCCGCGCACTGGCATGCCGAACCACCAGTGGCTAATGGCCAATACTTCCAGTGTATTAATGAAAGCCAGGATGGCGTAGGGCAAAATTTTTCCAACCACCAATTCCCACGGGCGGATGGGGGTGACGATCAACTGCTCAATGGTGCCGCGTTCGCGCTCGCGTACCACCGAAGTGGCGGTAAGGATGGAGGTGATCGCATACAGTATCATACCGATCACGCCTGGGATCATGAAATGGGAACTGACCAGGTCCGGGTTGTACCAGACTCTTGTGAGCACCTGCAGCGGGGGCTGGAAATTGCTCGCATTCATGCCGCTGCGCTCCAGGCGCTGGACCATCAACTGGGTGGTTTGGGATTGCCCGATCAGGGTGGCCGCGGCTAGGGCGGTAGTCCCGGTGGATGCGTCCGACCCGTCCAGGATGAATGCCACTTCGGCCTTCCCCTCTGCCAGGGCTGTGTTGTAATCCGGCGGGATGATGATACCGCCGCGGGCATCTCCCTTTTCGATCAGGACGCGGATTTCGTTCTCCGAGCCAACCATGTAGGCCAGCTTGAAGTAATCGGCGGCGCGATAAGCCTCCAGCAGGGAACGCGACTCGGCACACCGGCATTGGTCAAAGACCGCCAGAGGTACATTGCGCACATCACTGGTGGCAGAATACCCCAGCAGGAATAACTGCATGATCGGGATCACAAGGATCATGACCAGCGTACGTTTGTCACGCGCAATCTGGATGAATTCTTTGCGCAGGATGGAGATGAGACGACTGTTCATGCTGGCTCCTCGGTAGCAGGCACGCGATTTCTCGGTTTATTGCGAAGATAGAAGTATGCCATGTAAAAAGATATCCACAAAATGGTCCAGCGCATTTTCCTGCATTTCTGCAGCCGGGGTTCCAGCCAGCAGGTACTCGGTCATGTAAAAAGAAAAGAACAGTCCCAGGAAAGCCCGGAACAGAACGAACGGTGGGATCTGCCGCAATTCTCCGCGGCTGGTCTGAAACCGCTGGATGAGGGGGGCGATCTGCGGAAAAACGGCCTGGAACATGTGCGGAAGATCCCTGCCGTTGAACTCGACCAGCTCAACAAATAGGAATTTCACAAAGTCGGGGCGGCGTCCCAATTCGCCCACCATGCTCTTGGCTGCATTGCGAACGAACTCTTCCACCGTCTCACCCGGCGCTGCCTGGAGCAGAGGCAGTATTTCGTGGAATGGATGCTTGGCGATGATCAGGTCGCTGAAAATTGCTTCCTTGCTGGTAAAGTGGTTATAGATGCCGCCCAGCGCCAGCCCGCAGCGCTCGGCGATCTGGCGCATGGATGTAGCTGCGTAGCCCTGTTCGAGGAACAGGCTGTAGGCGGCCTCCACGATCGTCTGGTGAGTGCGTTCCCCCTTCGTGCGGGTTTCTTCCGGCATAAAGCTCCTCTATAAATGAACGAACGTTCGTTTATATTGTACAACTTCTTCCCCTCCTGTCAAGAGGCTGAGTGGTTTATTAATTTCTAGTACTTTGGAAATTAGCGTATGGAGGCAGGAAACAGGGGGTGTTGGGCGGGCCGC
>CAIKOL010000293.1 GCA_903829085.1 uncultured Anaerolineales bacterium
CAGTATGACCACGGCACAGAAACAAAAGATGGCGCAGCAAATGATCGCCCTGGAGATACAACGGCGCGGCCTGGACCTGCCGCTGGCAGTGCGCAACGCCCGTTACCTGACCGATGCATTGACCCTCAACCTGGGGCACGCTATCATCATGGTCAGCGATACCGGGTCGAGAACGGTGCGCCTGATCCTGCTGGAACGTTTACCAGCCACGCTACTGCTGATGGGCACCTCTGAACTGTTCCTCTTCTTCAGCAGCCTATTCCTGGCGCTAACCTTATCCCGGCAGTATGGCAGTTGGTGGGACAAGCTGGTGATTGCCCTGACGCCCACGTCTGCTGCGCCGGGCTGGTTCTATGGCATCTTTATGATCTTAATTTTTGCGGCAGTATTGAAAGTTTTACCCTTCAGTGGGCTGGTATCGACACCGCCGCCGACGAACCCGGTCCTTTTTGCACTCAGCGTACTGAAACACCTGATCCTGCCGGCCTTTTCGCTGTTCTTCAGCGGATTCTTCCTGAGCATCTACAGCTGGCGGACGTTTTTCCTGATCTATTCCAGTGAAGATTACGTGGATATGGCCAAGGCCAAGGGCCTGACCTCCCGCGATATTGAACGCCGTTACATTTTACGCCCGACCCTGCCCAACATCATCACCAACTTCGCCCTGACGCTGATCAGTGTATGGGGCGGCGCGATCGTGACCGAGACCATCTTCATCTGGCCGGGACTGGGGCGCATGTTCTACACAGCGATAGGAGCTTATGACATCCCGGTGATCGTAGGCGATACGATCATATATGCCTACCTGCTGGCGATCACTGTCTTTATTCTTGAAATAGTGTATGCCCTGGTGGACCCGAGGGTTAAAATTGGTAGCGGCGGGAGTCAAGCATGAAAGCCTTCAAAAATTCCTTACAGGAAATTTTGCGCTACCCGTCTGCGATCGCAGGCATGCTGGCAGTCCTGTTCTTCGTGGCCGTGGCAGTCTATGCGATGGTGTCCATTCCGTACAGTAAAGCCATTTCCCTATGGAGCGGCGGTGAAGACATCTGGTATGCGAATCCGAAATTTGCGCCTCCGGTCTGGATCAATTATTTCAGGAGCAAGAAACTACCGGTATCGTTCCACACCAACAGTGCAGACGGCGGGATGGAGAAAGTGGTCACACCCGGGGGCGCGGATACAGCGACGATCAAGCTCTCCTATACCTTTGATTTCGAGGCCGACGATTACCCGCAGGAATTGATGTTGTATTTTACGGATACTTATAAAGAGAAGATGCCCTTCGTCTCCATCTCTCTTTTTACCCCGGACGGGCGGGAAATCCGGGTAGCGGATACGGGAGTAGGCCCGCAACAGAACATCCGCTTCTCCCAACAGGACCGGCTGGTCAACCGCTATGGCGGCGGACAGCAACAGTTTGTCATGCGGGGGTTGTTCTCAGACCCAAAGGCTGCGACGCCCACGCCTTTGAAAGGGAAGTACCAACTGGTCATCACCGGCACGACCTTCGAAGCAGGCGCGGATATCAACGTCAATTTTGTCTTCCACGGGCTGGTGTATGGACTGGCAGGGACGGACATGTACCGGCGCGACCTGATGGTGGCCCTGTTGTGGGGTACGCCGATCGCGCTGGCTTTTGGGCTGCTGGCCTCCCTGGGCATCTCGATCAGCACGCTGGTCATCGCGGCGATCGGTGCATGGTATGGCGGCTGGGTGGATGAGTTGATCCAGCGTATCACCGAAGTCAATATGGTGCTGCCATTCCTGCCGATATTGATCATGGTGGGCACTTTCTTCAACCGCAGCATCTGGACGATCCTAGGCGCCACGATCCTGTTAAGCATTTTTGGCGGAGGCATCAAGGCCTTCCGGGCCACCTTCCTGCAACTGCGCGAGTCGATGTATATCGAAGCGGCGCGGGCCTATGGGGCCAGCAACACCAGGATCATCTTTAATTACATGATCCCGCGCATGATCCCCTTGTTGATCCCCAGCCTGGTTTCGGGCGTGGCGAGCTTCGTCTTCCTGGAAGCGACGCTGGCTGTGCTGGGACTGGGCGACCCGACCCTGCCCACCTGGGGCAAGATCATCAATGATGCCGAATCAAACGGTGCATTGTACAAGGGCTATTACTACTGGATCCTGGAACCGGCGGCGGCGTTGATGGCCACCGGGTTGGGCTTCGCGCTGCTGGGCTTTGCGCTGGACCGGATCTTTAATCCCCGACTGAGAGGAATGTAGCAGCTATGGCAGATAAGGAATTGTTACGCGTCAAAAACCTGTTGCTCTACTTCCGGACGCAGCATGGGCCGGTGCAGGCGGTGGATGG
>CAIKOL010000294.1 GCA_903829085.1 uncultured Anaerolineales bacterium
GTTCCATGATCTTGTCTTCCGCACCAGTGACCTCTGTGGTTTCACCGAAGATCAAGGTATTGCCAAGTTTTTCCAACCGTTCGAAGACACGTCCAATCGTGGGGTTGGAAGCCAATCCACTGGTGGTATCAGATTCGCCACATTTTGTGGATACCAAAATCTCGTTCCATTCTACTGGTACGCGCGGCAGCTCGGTGGCATATTGGACAAATTCCTTGGCCTTGCGTGAGGCCATTTCGATGGTTTTCAGATCACCATAGCGTTCAATGCTGAAACCAGCCACAGGTTTGCCAGTTTCGGCGATGGCTGTAACAATGTAATCGGTCCACTTGGGTTCAATTCCAATCACGATCACGGCAGCAACATTGGGATTGCGTCCCGTACCGATCAATGTCTTAAAAGTCAACTCAAGGTCAGCGCCATATTGGAGACGTCCATAAGGATGCGGTAAAGCCACGGTCCCACGAATCAAGTTTGCGACACCCTCTACGGCAGCATTGGAAATGTCATCGACAGATAAGATAAGCACATGGTTGCGAATGCCAACCCGCCCATTTGCCCGGCGGAAACCAGTCAGGGGAAAATCTTTATTAATGTCCATGAGAGCTCCTATTTTTCAAAAACCTTGGATTTGCTGGCAGCCCAGCGCAGACTCTTGATATTATGGACATGGACATGTTCACCTGCCGCAATGGGAGCAGCAGCATAACCGATCGCCCGTCCATATTCAATAATATGCTTGTTGAGGGGCAGGTCCTGCATCGCCACCTTGTGGCCCAGGGGTACATCACTGACCAGTCTGATCTGCTTGATGTCTTTTCCTTCCAGGGTCACCACGCCGATTTCATCACCGACTTTCAGATCGATTACAGCCACGCCGATATCATCGCTGGCTTCATGCAATAAAATACCTTTCTTCATTATTTATCTCCTTTATGGATTATTAATGGGCAAGATCACTCAAACGATATGTGTTTATTCGTAAGGAGTCTTATCCCAGAACTGGGTAAATTTCCGGATGCCTTCCTGGGTGAACGGATGCTGGAAACCTTCCTGGTAAACCGATAATCCAGCGGTGACAATATCCGCACCCATCAAGGCCGCATCAACAATCTGGCGGGCATTTCGCACCGCAGCCACAATGATTTCAGAATTAAAACCATAGTTATCGCGGATCGTGACAATGTCATCGATAAAGCCCTGAACATCCTCCCCATTTGATTCCTTCCAACCAATGAACGGGGAAATGTAATATGCACCAGAGCGCATCGCCTGCAAAGCCTGCATGGCAGAAAAAACCAGCGTGCAGTTGACACGAATTTCTTTCTTTGCCAGTGCTTCCATCGCTTTAAAGGCGGGTTCCACACATTGCAGCTTGATCACAAAATTAGGTGAGATTGCTGCCAGTTTCTCTGCTTCGGGCACCATTTCTTCATAGGTCATAAAATGCGGATTGACTTCCACAGAAACAGTTTTCTCGGTGCCTTCTACAAGTTTCGCAATTTCACGAATCACCGTCAAGAACGGCTTGCCCGAAACCTGCACATGGCGCGGATTGGTGGTGATCCCATCAATGTTGAAGGCATCCAAAGCATATTTGATTTCATCCACAAGCGCACTATCCAGAAAGAATTGCATATCAAACTCCTATTTAATTTGAATTTTCACGTCTGCCGGAAGATTGTCAATCGTTCCGTCGGATGAAATATCTATTTTAAGTCCTGGAAGATCAAAACCGCTTCGGGGTGTGCCAAACGTCCAGATTTCTTCCAGGTCCAACTCCGCCTTGAGTTCACCGGTGTGCTGGACTGCCGGTCCAAGCGGAAGAATGGTCCCCTCGCGTCCAAAAACAGGAATGTAATCAAGGGGGATATCCCGCTCAAATAATCCCGGCCCATCCACCCAGGTCTGGTTCCAGATGTCAAACCATTTCCCGGCTGGCAGGTAAAAACGAACCTTCCCTCCTGGCACCACCACTGGCGCAACCAGAATAGATCCGCCCAGCATGTACTGCTGTTCAAATTGCCAGGCAATCCGGTCTTCGGGGAAGGCCAGGACCATGGAACGCATCACGGGCATACCTGTCTCGCTGGCTTCCAGCGCGCAGCCCTGCAGGTAGGGGATCAACCGGTAGCGCCAAACCAGCCATTTGCGGACAATTTCCTCCGCTTGCTCCCCATAAACCCAGGGTTCGCGCTCTCCCAAGCCATGGAAACGGGTATGCGAAGACATCACTCCAGCCTGCGCCCAGCGGATGTATAACTCAGGTTCAGGGTTCCCAATTGCAAAGCCACCGATATCATGGGCATAGAACGGTCCACCACTCATCCCCCAGGCCTGCCCGCCGCGGATGCTGGCTGCCAGCCCGCCCCAATCAGACTGTGGGTCGCCTCCCCACTGCACCGGGTAGCGCTGGCCGCCAGCCCACGCAGCCCGTCCCCAAATCATCGGTTCATCCTGGCTGTATAACGCGGTGGCTTCATAAACACAACGATTATATAGATGGGTATAGACATTGTGCAATCGTTTGCCTTTATCGCCATTGAA
>CAIKOL010000295.1 GCA_903829085.1 uncultured Anaerolineales bacterium
CCTAAATATGAATGCAATGGAGAATATGATGAAAATGGACAATGAAAATATCCGCCCGTTCGACATCCGCCGCGACATGGACGCGATGACAGATCTGATCGAAGCCGCCTTTGTCGATGAGCTTGAAAATTGGGGCGGTGATTTCCGCGAGCAGGTGAAAATGGCGAAACAGACGGTGCCTTTGCTTTCCATTCTGAGCCGGGTTTCGAAAAACTTCCAACATGTCTTCGACGGTTTTGTATGGGAAGAACAAGGGCGCATTGTCTCGATGGTTACTGTTCAAAAATCCGGGTTTGACATCAAACGCTGGTATATCGGAAATGTTGCCACCCATCCTGATTACCAACGGCGGGGGCTGGCACGCAGGCTGGTTTCGCGAGCGCTGGAGCATGCCCGTTCGTTTGGCGCAGAAATCTGTACACTGGATGTGCGCACGGCAGCCGTTCCGGCATATACCCTTTACCGCAGCCTGGGTTTTGTGCAATACGACAGCATGACTGCACTCAAGCTCGAGACGATCCCGGAGGTGAAAGCGCAGCCCATCTCCGGCTACACCCTGCGGACAATGAAAATGGGCGAATGGCAACCGCGCTACCAGCTGGCATTGCATGAAACGCCGAAAGATGTTCAGGATTTCATTCCGGTCAGCGAGGCGGATTTCCGCGTGCTGCCCATTGAGTACGTTACCAGCGCCCTGGCACAACGCATCCAACAGATGAAAATCCACCGCTGGGCAGTGGAAAAAGACGGGCAGGTGGTAGCTGTGATGGCTCTCGTTGCTCGTAAAAATGTCAAAATCCACCATGAGTTATCTCTACGTATCCATCCCGAACATCGCGCCGCCCTTGCCGAACCACTCCTAACCCTGGCACTCGCCACCCTGCAACCTTATCCACCGAACATGCTGCGAACTGAAATCCGCTCACTGTACACAGAATTGCTGAATGTATTCAAAAGGTACGGTTTTGTCGAGATCGAAACCAACCACCGTATGGGCGTGATGTTTAGATGAATCCGACTGCATTGATCAAAAAGGAGACTGCCATGAATTCCAAAGATGTTTTTCAACAAACCATTCGCCGCGACCTGGATACCTTGGAGCAAAACGAACCTTCTTTTCATATAACCAGGCTGTTTCTTGAAAAAATAGTGCTTCCGATATTAAGCCTGTTCCCCAACTTTTTTCTAGGGATTCACTACTGTGGCAAAGTAATTGGGTTGATAAATCGCATCTTATCAATAAGTGGGGAGGAGGAGGGGGGTGTGCGTGTGGCGTAGCCGCACGCACTCAAAATACGGTCCTTCAATAAATTTCGGATAGATACTTTGTGAAAGCAGGGCGGGCTGGTCGAGTGAACCAGCCCGGGTCCTGGTAAGCGTGCAGGTAGAAAGAAATCCATAAAACAGCACCAACCGAAAAAACAGCTCACCCCGAAAATAAAATTCGGGGTGAGCTGTTGATCAACTCAGAAAGGGCGCCGGGTGGCGCCCCTTTTACTGCTTTACTTCTGTACGCAGACCCCCACATCCCCCCCGGTATCCCATCTGCAAACGTCGCCATGCTTGGCTGCACACATTTCAATATTGGTGTATGTGCTGCAAGAGGCTGCGGGAGGCGGGGCGATGATCGGAGGTACGGGGGTGATGATATCGACGTGCTTGCGTTGCACGCCCTGCAGGTCTCCACTGGTGTGACCGGTAGCCGTCGACACCCAGCAACTCTGGGTCTCATTGAGCTTGATCAGGTACCACCCGCCCACATCGAGAATAGCAGAGATCGGATATTCACTACCTTGCGCGGTGGCACCGACCGGCGTGTACACCACGGACGGTCCCTGGCGGCAGTTGGCTTGCGTGTCCGAAATGAATCGTGGGAGAACGTCCTGAACCTGGAACTGGCACACGGGGGATACCGTGGGCCCGTGGGTCTCATCCCCCACCCACATGGCCTGCACTCTCCAATCGCCGGGCACACTGGGGGTGAACAGGTCGCTGTAATTCCCGCTGAGCGAGGTCACCAGGTTCCTGCTCTCCAACTTGCCGGTCGGGTCTGTATAGAGCAGGCCGATCGTATCGCCCAGCGCGGGGTCCAGCTTCCCGGTCACGGGCAGCGGAACACCCAGGGCGTTGGCTCCCTGCGGGGTGGAGCAGGTCAGGGTGGAGGCTTCCACAACCATGCCCTGGAAAGTGAACGATTCCACCGGGATGAAGGTGTCACCATTGACCGGCATCAGGATGCTGAATTGAGTTGTGCAGCTATCCCCCGCAGCGGCTGCAGCAGGAGGCATCCCCGTGATGGTGAAATTCTGCGTTTCGCCCGGGGCTAGGAAACCACTGCCGGGATAGACCTGCAGGTCCCAGCCTTCGCAGGTGGACCCATCCTGGGCGGGCACTTCCATGGCCACATAAGGGATGCTTTTCACGCATGTATCCAAGGTCATGATCCCCATGGCATCGATGTTCAATTGGGCCCCGGTCTGCCCGTAGAATTGAACGTAGGTCTCCCGGGCCACATTGTTATCAATGTTGACCTCTCCAGGGACGGGTTCAATTGCCACCGTGATCTCCAACGGCTGCCCCGAAGACTGGAAGTAGGATCCGATGGGGATCGACGCCTGGCCGGGCAGGAAGTTGCCCAGATCGACTGTTCCTAATTGCTTGGCAAGATACTGGGCGCCTTGCGACCCCGCAGGCGCACCGCAGTCCTCGGTCTGGACGGTCATATCGAGCGGCTGTCTCAGGTAGAAACTCACATGGACATCTTCGGCAGGACCCGTGCCTCCATTGCGCACCAGGCCGTTGGCTTGATTTTCAGAGGGTGAGAAAACGAGCGGATCGCCGTAACCGGCCGGGATGGGGACGTTATTGCCCTTCTTCGTTACGATCGTGGAAATTGTTTCATAAGACGGGTATTTATCCAAACCGTTCACAGCGGTATCATTCCAGATATCCGGTGAGTGGTAGCGGTCAAACGTGCCGTTGGTAACGATGGTGCCCTGGGTGATGTACATATCGGGCACCGGATTGTCGGTCCGCCTGGCTTTCACGGTGCAGGTCGCTTCCCCGGCGCTTGAGACATTGGTGATCTCCACGTTGTACTTCTCGCTGAAATAGGTCTCGCCGGGCTGTAAAAGGGCGTACGGATCCGCTTCATTTGTCAGGACTTCGGAGACGGTGCCTGCCAGGGCATGGTTAATGAACGGGTTACTGAATGTGACCAGCACCCCCTGTTCGGGGATATTTTCATCGCCGTTGATCGCTTTGCGGCATTCCGCCATGATCCCCACGAAGGTGGGTCCGGCAGAACCAACAGCCTCCGAACCTCCAGGGCTACCGTTCAGCGTCGCAAGCGCGTTTTCGATATCGACGGCCAACCCGCCGATCGGGATCAGCAGGGCGTTATTGCCCATGGTCTCCACGGGGTCCAGCGTCGTGGTGATCTCGCAGTCGCCAACATTGCACGGCATCAGGGTGGTGTTGTCATTCCAATCAAGCCAGCCCCGGTCCAATTTCGTCCAGGCGCCAAATTGAAAAAAGTACCAATCCTTGCCCATCAGGTCCCAGGGTCCCATCCCGGGATTGCCCCCATAGTACTGGTCGGGCGCGCCGAGCGTGTGCCCCAATTCATGGGCGGCGACCGTGATCAATTCGTCTTCATTGGCGCCCTCACCGACCTCCGAAACGATCATGGGAATGGCGGAAAAATCCGTCTGTTCTTTATCCCACAGGCGCTTCTCATAGTTGGCGGGGAATGCGTAGAACGGTGTGGGCGCGGTCAAGCAGCATGTTTGCCCGCCGCGGTGCTGCATGTTCGAGATGAACAGGATGCGGTCATAATCATTAATTCCATCACCAAGCGCATTATAGGCATAGTCCACCGCCAGCTGTTTCCAGCTGGTATTGAATTTAGCAATTATGCTGAGGGGGACGCGGGAATTCCACCAGCCGGGAGTGCTCTTGCCCATGGTAGCTTGACTGGCGGGCGGCTCAAGCAGCTGGAAATCGAACTGCACCTGCCCGTAGGTGGCTTTCATGTAATAGGTGTTGATCCTGTTACTCAATATCTGGATGTATTCCTGCCCGGTTTGCCTGGGCTCATGGATATCGGAAATGTCTTTGGCGCTGAAATTCGGCGTGCAAGGGGCAACGTTGGCCAGGCAATTGGGTTCAGAGTTCCATTTCAACAATACCACCAGGACCTTGTAGGTGGTGGTGGTGCTTGTGCTTGTGGTACCGGGGTTCGCAGTCGGCAGCACGGTTGCCGGTGCTGGTGGGGTTTGTGTTGCCGGAAGGCTTGTTTGAAGGTTGCAGCCTGCCAACAACATGATCAAGACGATCGCAAGATAGCTTAAGAATCGGATACTTTTTTTCAATTTGCCCTCCCCGGCAAGAACACCTTTGGCTGGAATATTGGGATCGTGATGCTGCTAATATTATATAAGAGGCTACACAATTAGGGTAGGTTCCTGATACATGCTTTTCACAAAGTAGGGTTTGGGATGTTGGCGGGTGGCAAACCACCCGCCAACATCCCAAGATCTTCTTCTAGCCGAAGCGTCGATGCCCCGTCTTGGGACAACCTGGCTTTCTTCCTTTATGAAAGCCCTGCGCTTTGTTTTGGCGGGCTGTGTGCCCCCAAGGGGATCCTGTATATGGGGGTAATAAAAAGGTGAGTGGGTTGTAGATAAGCGATGAAGGTAACTGATGTCGTAAAAGTGAAAAGAATGATATAAACGATAAGAATAATCTTTTATCATAACAAGAACTCAAGGGTTTTCGATGGGTAAAGAAATGACATTTCCAACAGTAAGCGGTTCAAATTTGCTCAGGAAGAAGTTGACCCTGCCTCAGGATTTTCAAGGCAGGCTCAACTTGGTTTTCATTCCCTTTGAACGATGGCATCAGATGGAAGTGGATTCCTGGAGCGCTCTGGCTGAGGAACTGGAGGAAAAATACAAGGGTCTGGTTTATTACGAACTACCTACTCTCCAGAACGGAGGGACTTTCTACAAGATTTTTCTTAACGAAGGCATGCGAGCCGGCATCCCCAACCCAAAAACGCGTGAACGCACGATCACGCTTTATCTGGATAAGGCAGATTTCCGTGCTGCTTTGGATATGTCGGATGAAGAGCACATTTATGTCCTGCTGGTAGATCGCCAGGGGAATGAGTTCTTCCGCGCTCGCGGCCCGTATAGCCGCGAGGGAGAGGCAGCCCTGCGCCAGATCCTTGGGCAGTTATAAAATAGGAGAGTCTGCAATGTCTCTACGTTCCACGCTCAACCCGGGCGTTTATCACGGTTTGAATAAGAAACCACCGTTCTTTGAAGGCTGGTATTACAAGTTGATCAGCGCTGACGAGCGCTATAAAGTTGCTATTATCCCAGGCGTGATCCTGGGTCAGGACACACATGCCTTCCTGCAGGTATTGGATGGCGTGGATGGAACCACGGCCTATCTTAAGTTCCCGGTTCAGGATTTCCGGGCTGACGATCGGCATTTCGCGATCGAGATCGGTGAAAACAAATTCAATGACAGTCATCTATATTTGTCACTGAATAGTCCCCAATGTCAACTCACTGGCGAAATTCACCTGGGACCACTCAACCCCTGGCCGGTGACATGGCTCTCGCCAGGTGTCATGGGCTGGTATGCCTGGGTGCCGCGCATGGAATGCTATCACGGAGTACTCAGCTTTTCGCATTTCCTGCAAGGCACGCTGACTCTTAATGGCAAAGTGATGGATTTCAGCGGCGGGCGCGGTTACATCGAGAAGGATTGGGGACAATCCTTCCCGGCGGCGTGGGTCTGGTGTCAGAGCAACCATTTTGCTAACGAGTCTGCTTGTATAACCGCTTCAGTGGCGGTCATCCCCTGGACAGGGCACGCCTTCCGGGGATTTATTGTCGGCCTTTGGCTGGATGGCAAACTCCATCGTTTTGCCACTTATAGCGGGGCGCACATCGAATCATTGCAAATTCTTGACGAGCATGTGGACTGGGTGCTGAGAAATCGTCAATCTCGCCTGTTCCTGAAAGCCTGCCGCGTTCAGGGCGGCTTGCTGCGCGGGCCA
>CAIKOL010000296.1 GCA_903829085.1 uncultured Anaerolineales bacterium
CGTGGATGCCGTCAAGTTCCAGAAGCGCACTCCTGAGGGGTGTACCCCTCCGGAACAGCAAAAGCAGATGCGCGAGACTCGCTGGGGTTATATCACTTATCTGGATTACCGCTACAAAGTGGAATTTGGGGAACCTGAATATAGGGAGATCGACCGCTACTGCCGGGAAAAGGGTATGCCCTGGTTTGTCTCGGCCTGGGATGAGCCCTCGGTGGATTTCATTGAAAAGTTCGAGACCCCGGCCTATAAGATCCCGTCTGCCGCCCTGACCGATCATGCCCTGCTGCGTCATGTCCGCCGGGCCGGAAAACCGATCATCCTTTCGACCGGCATGTCCACCCTGGAGCAGATCAAGGCTGCCGTGGAGATTGTGGGCACGCAGGACCTGGTGATCACCCATGCCACCAGCACCTACCCATGCGAGCCTGATGAGCTCAATCTGCGCATGATCCAGACTCTGCGCAGCGAGTTCCCCTGCCCGATCGGCTATTCCGGTCATGAGGTGGGGCTGGTTCCCTCTGCCGTGGCGGTTGCACTGGGCGCCTGCATGGTCGAGCGCCATTTGACCATTGACCGGGCCATGTGGGGCTCTGACCAGGCTGCTTCCGTGGAGCCGGCTGGTTTTGAAAGGCTGGTCAAATACATTCGCGTCAGCGAGGCGTCTCTTGGGGATGGGGTCAAACGTGTCTATGAGAGCGAACTGCCGTCGCTGAAGAAAATGCGAAGGACTGCCTAGATGCCCGGCGATAAGATTGAGATCCCCTCTGTTGAATTGCTTGACCGTCACCGTGAGGTGGTCAACACGTTGTGGAAAGTTTCCCGCGCCACCCGCGTGGAACCGGGCTGGCACTACCTGCTGGACCTGACCTGGATCGCCGAAAACCTGGGCCCGGTCTCAGGTCGGATTATCCTGGATGCGGGCGCAGGCATGGGCCTGATGCAGTGGTACCTGATCGAGCAAGACGCAGCTGAAGTGATCAGCGCCGACCGCGGCCGCCGGTCCGGGTTGCCGCTGGGTATGCGTGCGCGCTATGCTGTGCGTGGGTTACGCCCGGCTGACCTGGACCCGGCCTGGTCGGTGCTCAAGGGGAACGTGGCCCGCGCTTCCGGCGTGGGGAAAGCCGTCTACGCGTTGCGCGGGCTGGCAGGTTTGGCATTAACTGCCTTGCCCAAGCGTTTTACTGGTCAGGTGACGATCTATAACCAGGATCTCACCCACATGCCGGAGATCGCGGATAATTCTCTGGATGCGGTTGTGGCGGTCTCTTCGCTGGAACACAACTCTCCCGAAGGGCTGCAAAAAGTGGTGGCAGAGATCATGCGCAAGCTGAAACCGGGTGGAAAGTTGCTCGCCACTCTTTGTGCCGGGCGCGATGCTGACTGGTTTCACGCCGCCTCTCAAGGCTGGTGCTATACCGATACCACCCTCCGGCGTCTTTTTGACCTGCCAACGGACACACCCTCCAACTATGACCGCCATGACGAACTGCTTGCTTCCTTGCGAAATTGCGCCGAACTGCGCGATAAACTGGCGAAGATCTATTTCAAGTCCGGTGACAACGGCATGCCCTGGGGCAAATGGGAGCCTCAATACCAGCCTGTGGGTGTCTGCAAGATCAAACCGGTTTAAGGGCACATGGGAAAAATCCTGACTATTCCCCGGAAACTTCAGCAGCGTCTTACACGGGCCTTACGCCAGCGGGACGACAATTCCCAGATAACCCGCAAGGCTGGTGAGATTGCCGCGCATGTTCCTTCTCCACGCTCCATGCCGCCGGTTGTTTTCTTTAAGGTTTCCACTGGCCCAAGTGATTTCACCTACAACGATGCCTTTAACATCCTGGCTGCCTGGGGACTGCGCTTGCAGGGCGTTCCGGTGATCCACTTTGCCTGTCACCGCGGGCTGAAGCCGTGTGTGATGGGCACCGACCGTCGAAAACCTGCCACCCCGCCGCCTTGCCGCACTTGCATCGCACATTCCAATGCGCTGTTTACCGGGGCAGATGTCCGCTGGTTTGGCTACCAGGTTGACCCTGCCCTTGAGACTTTGATAAAGCGGCTCTCTGTTCCGCAGTTGATGACCTTTGAATATGCCCATCATATTGCTGGGATCGATTCTCCCATGCCTCTGGGTGCGCTGGTAACGCCCGGTCTGCGCTGGATCCTGCGCCGCCAGAATCTATTCGATGATGAGGCCACGCGCTATTTATACCGCCAGTACATCCTGTCAGCCTGGAACGTGGCCCGGGAGTTCAGTGCGCTGGTTTTGGCTACTAAACCGCAGGCGGTGGTGGTGTTCAACGGCCAGTTCTACCCCGAAGCGGTGGCTCGCTGGATATCCAGGCGGGCCGGGATCCGTTCCTTCACCCATGAAGTTGGTTTCCAGCCCTTCTCGGTCTTTTTCACTGCCGGGGAGGCCACTGCTTCTCCCATACCGCTCCCTGACCATTTTGCCATGAACCCTGAAGAGGCTGCCCACCTGGATGCCTACCTCGAAAAACGCTTTCATGGACAGTTCAGCATGGCGGGCATCCGTTTCTGGCCGGAGATGAAAGGCCTGGATGCTGTCTTTTTACAGAAGGTGGCACAGTTCAAGCAGGTGGTGCCGGTATTTACCAACGTAGTGTTTGATACCAGCCAGCCACATGCCAATGTTGTTTTTAAGGATATGTTTGCCTGGCTGGACCTGGTGGTTGAACTGGCGCACATTCACCCCGAGACCTTGTTTGTCATTCGTGCCCACCCCGACGAGACCCGCCCCGGCAAGGAAAGCCTGGAATCCGTGCAGGACTGGGTGACGCAGCATGACGTTTCCGGGTTGCCCAATGTTATCTTCATTGCACCGACCGAATATTTCAGCTCCTACGAACTAATTCAACGCTCGAAGTTTGTGATGATCTATAACTCGACGATCGGGCTGGAAGCAGCCATCATGGGCGCAGCCGTGCTGTGTGCAGGCAAGGCGCGCTTCACCCAGATCCCAACG
>CAIKOL010000297.1 GCA_903829085.1 uncultured Anaerolineales bacterium
CCAAATTTATGCTCCAAAGTATTATTACGAGCGCGTTATAACATTTTTACGAGAATACCAACCACCCAGGATTAGGATAAAATTGGAATTGCAATATGTCCTGGCTCTTGGTAGATCCATTTACCAACTGGGCATCCGTGGCGTCGAACGGGTCCAATACTGGCGTCTTTTTTTCTGGACATTGTTCTGGCGCCCACGTCTGTTCCCAATGGCAATTACCCTGGCCATCCTTGGCTTTCATTTCCGCCAGGTGATGGAACTGCATGTCGTTTGATGACTCTAGGAAAAAACAATTTTCAGGAAAACCGGGTATGAACTCCGCCTTTGCATTGCTCACCTGGTCCCTCGCATCCAGCTACTTTCCGGCATAATTGCTGTAAAATTGGAATTGGAATTGGCATAGTTGGTCTGATTATAAATTTTGGTGGATACCATATGACTGAAAACCATAATAATCATCGTGCTATTTTACAGAGCATTGCCCACAGGGTAATGCTCGAGCGAGGCTTATTGCCTGATTTTTCCAGCCAGGCGCTTGCCGAGCTTGCACAGCTTCAGCATCCGGCAGCAGCAGCTGGAACGAATATACGTGACCTGCGGAACCTGCTGTGGGCTTCCATTGACAACGATGACTCGCGCGACCTGGATCAACTTACCGTTGCCGAGGCACTGCCCGGAGATAATATCAAAGTCCTGGTCGCTGTGGCTGACGTAGACTCACTGGTCAGGAATGGTTCAGCCATTGACGAACATGCCCGCCATAATACCACCTCGATTTACACCGCTGCAGAAATTTTCCCGATGCTACCCGAAAGGCTATCCACCGACCTCACCTCCCTCAATTTTGATGAGCAACGGATTGCGCTCGTTGTCGAAATGGGGATCGACGCAAATGGGAACATTCAGGATTCCGATATCTTTCGAGCCATGGTGGTAAATCATGCCAAGCTCGCTTACAACAGCGTGGCTGCCTGGCTGGATGGAACCGGAAACAAACCCGAATCTATCACCGCGGTTTCTGGATTGGAAGAAAACCTGCGTCTACAGGATCGCGCCGCCCAACGTATGAAACACCTCCGGCATACGCACGGGGCATTAAGTCTCGAAACTATTGAGGCCAGGCCTGTATTCGATGGTGACCAGATCCGCGCCCTGGAAGTGGAAGAAAAGAATAGGGCCAAGGAGCTCATCGAGGATTTCATGGTGGCAGCCAACGGTGTAACTGCCCGGTATCTCTCCACAAAAAAATTTCCTTCGATCCGCCGCGTCGTCCGCATCCCAAAACGGTGGGACCGGATTGTCGAAATTGCCCGGGATCATAAAATTGGACTCCCTGAGAACCCGGATTCAAAATCACTGGAGAACTTTCTCATCAAGGCAAAAGCCATGGATCCGCTGCGTTACCCGGACCTCTCCTTGGCTGTCATTAAACTTTTAGGTTCTGGAGAATACGTTGTAGCCCCTCCTGAAGGAATTGCTCCGGGGCACTTTGGTCTGGCAGTGAAAGACTATGCGCATTCCACCGCTCCCAATCGCCGTTATCCCGACCTGCTCACCCAGCGCTTATTGAAAGCAGCGTTGGTCAATACGCCTGTGCCATATCGCATTGATGAATTGGAATCCCTTGCAATTCATTGCACCCAGACGGAAGATGTTGTCAACAAAATCGAACGCCAGGTTGGCAAGTCTGCTGCCGCGCTCCTGCTCGAACAAAGAATTGGAGAGCAGTTCGATGCGATTGTCACGGGTGCTTCCGAGAAAGGAACCTGGGTCCGTTTACAGACAATACCGGTGGAAGGGAAACTGGTTGCCGGATTCGAGGGTCTGGATGTGGGCCACCGTATCCGTGTCAAGTTGACCTCTCTCGACGTACAACGAGGCTTTATTGATTTCAAAAAAATCAGTTCATCGAGGAACTGATCACCTGATGCCGAATTTCGGCATCTGCTAATCGAAAGGAGACCAAAATGACCATTGTTAACAATTCTTCGACCGTTCCAGGGGCAGCCACACCCTTTACCCTGCCCCCTCTTCCTTATGCCAACAATGCATTGGAACCGATCATCTCAGCCAATACACTTGGATTCCACTATGGCAAGCATCACA
>CAIKOL010000298.1 GCA_903829085.1 uncultured Anaerolineales bacterium
CATCGACACCTCAAACCCCGACTTTGAGAAAGCCAGGCTGTCAGAGGAAATGGTACTTGAATCTGATTCGCAGAGATGCTATACTTTTTTTAGTTGTCTGAATACCTGTATTCTATTTTTCCAAAATAACATTTTGGAAATCAGGCTTCCGCATAAAAGCCAATTCGTTTTATGCGAACCATTCGAGGTTCTGGGCAAGTCCGGATTGGTGTACGAAATGAGCACTCATTCGATTGCTCAAAAACAACAAATTCCGGTAATGGAAGAGGTGTCCCATCATGAATAAAAAACTGACCTTCGGGATGTCGTTACTGGCGGCCATCTTCTTGCTCTTATCCACTGGATTCTCCGTGCATGGCCAGAATTCGAAGACTATTTATAATGTCGACATCACTACCGGGTCAAATTCGATCTGCGTGGGACAGAAAACGTTTGTGGATGTAGCGTATCGTGTAAATCAAGGCCAGGAAGAGACAAAAGAACCCAGCGCTACCGTGTCAGCCACCAATGGTACTGTTGCGAAAGAGGGAGCTTTCCCCGGTGCAGGTTATGGCCAGTGGGGAGCTGGCGTTTTCAATTTCTCTTTTACTGCCACAACACCCGGTACCGCCACCATTGTTGCCATGATCAACCAGGGAGACGGTTCTGCAACAACCACCATCAAGGTTCTGGAAGAGTGCAAGTATGACTACAAGCTTGTCGTCACGCTGCATGTGAGAGGCTCTGATGGAGGCATTGTCCTTGAATGGGAAGATGTCTACACGTCCGAAGGGAGTATAGTACTGGATACTACCGGCTCGTTTGGCACTGCGTGGGATCGTGCCGCCACATTAAAAAGAACTATGAAAATCCTGGATATGCTGTTTCCGAAGAACGATGCCTGTAACGTGCCTGCAACGGTATGGACTCATACGGGAGGAACCGGGAAGGTTGATGTTATTGGAACTATCCCGTCTACAGGCGACTCCTTCAATATCAGGTTTAGGTATCCTAATGTCGAAAGCACTGATTCTTTTTCGACACCCTGTAAGGACGGACCAATTTCCAAGGATATGGACACGGGTTTCGTCGCCCCGGACTTGGACCCATGGGTTGAAGAAGATTTTGCACCCTCAGGTGGAACCAGGCAGATAAAGATCGATAAATTTGAAGAAGCTGTGAAGCTACTTAATGGAAGCCCGGGTACGGTTGCTTACTATTTTGCAGTATTAACGGTAACGAGGGTCAAATGAACCCATTCATCTCCGCCCATCGCAAGCCTCTGCTCTTCGCATTGCTCGCCCTGTTGCTGGCGCTTTCCGCTTGCACTCTCCCCGGAAGTCAGCCCGGGGCCTCTGCCAATACCACCAACCTCTTGCCCGAACCGTCGCTCGGTCTGGACGGCCTGCAAAGCTACCATGCCGTCTATGCTATGACCCTTCAAGGCACCGTCGATGGAAAACCGTACGACCGGCAATCCCACCTCGAAACCAGTTTTGTTACCCAATCCAATGACGAGCAGCTCCTTTGGCAGGAACAGCAGACCGGCAGCGCGGATATATTCCAGCATTCGCTCAGGTTGGGCAGCGCCGTGTATACCCTCAGCCAGGACGGGCAGGATTGCTGGGGTGAATATGATGACCAGCCCGTGGAAGCCGTTCCCCAGCCGGTCAGCCTGCTTCTGCCGGTATCCCAGGCCAGCCAGGTGGGCACCGAGACGGTGAACGGGGTGACCACCCTGCATTATCAGTTTACCCAGGCTGGGTTGTCTTTAACGGCGAGCGCTTCCGGTGAGGTATGGCTCGCCCAGCCGGGGGGCTATGTTGTCAAATATACCTTGAGCATTCCTGGGCCTGCCAACCCAACCGGCAGCGGGGCGGAAATTGCAGAGACATTGAGCTATGATTTAACCGGGATCAATGCCATCGACCAGATCGCGCTGCCGGCAGGTTGTATCCCGGTGCTGGTCGATATCCCTGCCATGGCCGATGCGCAAGACCTGTACCGCAGCAGCGGGTACATGGATTACACCACCCCTTCCGAGGCTGCGCAGGTGATCGATTTTTACAACCAGTCGCTGCCTGCGCTGGGGTGGACCCTGGTTGAGCCCCCCTTTTCCATGTCCCAGCCCGATTCACAAACCATAAATTATACACACGGGGATCAAGACCTGACCATCCTTCTGAACAAGGCGGATGGCAGCCTGGAGGTTACTGCACTGCTCTACGATCCTGCCCTTATGCCCCAGGAACCGGCACCCACCCCCGCTGCCAGCCCCACTCCCGGGATCAGACCGACCGCCGATGGCTCGCAAAGCGGGCTGCCCGCCGATGTACCGCTCTACCCGGGAGCGACCGATTTGCACACGCTGCCGAATGGGGCCAGCGTTTCAACCAGTGATTCGGTCGATGCCGTGGCAACCTTCTACCAGGAGCAGTTGCCCCCGCTGGGCTGGAGCCTGCTGAACGAGCTGAAACCGTCCGCCGGAAACATCGATCAAACCTGGACGATCACAGGCCGCATGCTGACGATCGTCATCCAGGAGCAGGACGGAAAGACAACCATCATGCTCATGCTGACCAACCAGTAACACTGGCCCGCGATCCGGGCCGCCACAGGAGAATGTCATGAAGCATACCCGTGTTCGAATTTTGACTGGTCTTCTCATGCTCGTTCTCGTTAATTTGCTGGTGCTCGCTTGCAGCCTGGGCGCCTCTTCCGGCGCAGCCACCCCCACTTCCAGCGCAAGCATCCCAAGCCAGGGCTCCAATCCATCCAGCAAGCCGACGGCTCCCCCGCCGACGGCTGCCAGCACCGGTCTGCCGGCTCCCTCGCAGACGGCTGCCAGCACCGACCTGTCTCAAGCCAACCTGCCGGCCGGCCTTCCGATCTATCCCGGCGGGCATGACTATTCCTTTATTCCCGGGTTGATGTTGGAGTACACGGTCGAGGCGGATGTGCGCACCGCTTCGGATTTCTATGCCGCCCAGATGGGGGCGGGCGGTTACTCGGATCTGGCTGGCGGAGGAGGCATGTCGGGCGAATGTGGCGGGGATGATTGCGGCCCGGTACCCACCCATACCCCCGGGTCCACACCCACGGCCACCCCCGTAGGCTGGCTGCATGACACCACCCAGGTATGGATGAAGGACAACCACCAGATCGTTATCGACTACTTGGCGAAACCCGACGGCACCACCGCCATTTCGATCATGTTTGCGGGCCAGTAGACCCGGTTCACCCGCGCAGGGGAGACTGACGTGCTTTAAGGGGCTTGGTTCCAGGTGGCCTCTCTCCCGCCTGCCTTGCCGGGGGCGTGGATTCAAGACCTCCGAGTTTTCCAAAAAACTCGGAGGTCTGCGGTTGATATAATACCCGTGGTCACAAATTGCGCTTCCCATAGGCTGAAAAGGCGCAATTTGTGACCGTCATGGGTATAGCAAAACTTCCGCAAAGGCAGCGGGCTATAGTCCCGTAAAAGCATCGGGACGACGAGTCGCTGTAGTCCGAGATATTGTTTCACAAAAATAACGCCTTGTTTCACAGCCCTCCCCCCAAAAACAAATACTTTTTCCTAAAAACCCCATTTTTTATTGAGCAGTCCTTTCATATATTAACATGGTCTCTGGGCGCGGCAATTTATTCGTTTCATTTTTGTCATACCTGTACGTCCTCGCGTCGATTTTTGGCATATGGCTGCCTGCGCGACAGCCGTAAGGCACCCCCTCCGCCCCTACGGGGCACCTCCCCCAAATGATTCTCATTTGGGGGAGGACGGGTGGGGGTTGGAATAACATCCCCGAATCAAAGCGAAGCGGTAGGACGGGTGGGGGTCGGATCTTGGGGCAAGCCGGTGAAGGCTGCAACAGGGTTTTCGCCACCCAGGTCCATTTTGGAGGAATGCTTGCTATAATCAGTACGCTGATCGCCTTCGCCGAATTCCCAAGCCGTTCCCGGAGCTGACACATGGATCAAATCGCGCAATGCTTCAAAACAGATTTTGCCCGCTGGGATCTTGAGATCCCACCCGAGTTGCTGGCTTCCCACCAGCCGGGATTCATCCAATCAGCCGGCTGGCTGATCCAATTCAAATTTGGGCATAATTCGCACGGTGAATACCTTGATTATTACGCCTCCCACCGCATGGCCGGTGACTCGCACATACGCATCCATGCCAGTGGCCGGCGCCAGCGCCTGGCTGCCCTGGATGAATTCTTTATCAACAGTCCCGACCCGCTGGAAAACCAGCGCCTTGAAGCCGCATATTACCGTCGGAACCGGCGCATTGCCCGCCAATTGGCTGCCAAGGGGTTCGACAAATTCACTCTCAATATGTTCCTGCAAACCAGCCCGGTGCGAAGACAGGATGATCCTTCAACCGGGCGGTCTCGCTGAAAACGAGAGCCGCAAATTATCCAATTCGACATAAACCCTGCCCATTTTCAAAGTTATACCCGTCACGGGCACAAATTGCGCCTTTTTACCTGGCAGGA
>CAIKOL010000299.1 GCA_903829085.1 uncultured Anaerolineales bacterium
ATCTTGAACATTGCATTTGAACGCGGGGATATCCACCGTGCCGCCAGCTACCAGCACCTGCGATGTGCAACTGGTGACAGCTCTCAAGGTTGTGTCTGCTGTAGTGACCAGGGCAATATAAAGCGCCGTGCCGCTGTTGGTGATGGCTACGCCCGATTTGGCCGTGGTGGTCAGTTTACGCCCTGAACTGTCTGCCGCCAGGGTGTAATCACCAGCACCAGCGCCTGCCGTCATGGCAGTATAGGCCAGCATGTAATCTGTGATTGCATTGGCGTAGGTCGTTGGCTGCGCGTTGCACACGCACATTCTTGTTGATGCGGCGATGTAATTTAGGGCCGCGTCCTGTTCTGCTGAGTTGACTGTTTTTGTCATTATCTTTCTTCCTCCATTCCACTTATTTTCCCGTCAATATCCCGGGTGATAACCATCTTCTTGGCCTTGCTCTTCTTTCCTTCGGGCATGTTGACTGTCACGGGCGCATCGACCTTGACCTCAGGCGCTGCGACATTCACCACCGGAGCCTCGACGTTGACTACCGTCTCCGGTATGTTGACAATGGGCGCGGCCACATTCACGATCGGAGCCGGCACGTTGACAATCGGCGCTTTTTGTTCCGGGAAGTTGATGATGGGAGCTGCTACGTTTACGACCGGAGCCGGTTGCTCGGGAACATTGACGATCGTCTGGGGTACGTTTACGATCGGAGCCGGGAATTCCAGCACTACTCTTTGCATATCGTTTTCTCCTTGATATTTGGTGATGCCACTGGATGAAGCCTTCTCCAGCTCGCGCAGGTCATTCTGTCTGCTGATTTCTTTGACCAGGTCTGAAATGGCCGATTGAGACGGATTTGACACCTGCGCATCAGGTAAGGTTGGCGCTGTCTCCTGTGCTTTGAGAAGGTCTATCTTTTCCAGCTCCAGCTCGTGGTTTTTCTGCACCACGCCCTTGATGTAATCTGACAGCCGGCTGGAAGAAGACCTGAAAGGAACAGACTCGGCCTTGTCCAACTTGACCGGGACATTGTTCACGACTTCTACATGGTGGCCAACATCGATATCCCCGGAGCGCTTGACCTTGACCCACATTGCCGGGAGCATCTTCTCGTCATAGATTTTCTGTGCGCGCGCTTTGGCATTCTCGACTGCCTTCGCATCGCCCAGAACCTGCTGCAGGTCGTCCCAGATAGCCACGTTGCCCAACAGGAGGAAGAGACTATCCAGCACCGCGTTGCTCAACTTCTTGCCGCGCATCCCGTCTACGAACTGGGAATGGACCTTTTGATCAGGATCAACCGGGAAGGAGCAGTCGTTATCGATCAGCACAGGCCGCTTCTCATCGTAGGAGTTGGTCAGCCAGTTATTGCGGTCGCGGTCCATCTGCCCCATGACATAATCGAGCACAGCGGCGCGTTCAATCCACTTTTCTTTGTAGGTATCAACTTTCTTGCGCCCCTTGCGCCCGGTGACATACATCTGGATGCTGCCTGTTTCATCGTCGTGCTCAGCAACATATGCGACCGGGACCAGGTAACTATCCTGATCGGTGGCTAATTCTCGATCGAGCAGATAAGCCGCTTCAGCGCGGCGGTAAAGATCGCCGCCCACCCACGTCTTGAGGGAGAGCTTCTCGCCAGATGCCGGCTTCCACACAGCAGGGCGGGAGGGCATACCGTTGCCACCGATGGACACAATCAGGCTCTCGTTGGCGCCTTCATGGGGCATGGAGATGGCCGCATCCGCGCTGATCGCCGCGCCGTAGTATTGATCGTCGCCAGGATCCACGCCGATGAACTTCCTCAGCGACTGGAATTTCTGCATGACTGCATCCAGTTTGCTGTAATAGCGGTCATCTTCGGCCAGGTGGTCCATGACAATGCAGGCGATGGTCTTGACGTCATAATTGACCGTCTCTGCGTGCTCCATCTCTTCATTCAGCCCGGCGGTAAACTGGGCGTAATCCTCTACGGGCAGCTTATACTTCTTGGCGATGGTTTGCGCCTGTTCCAGGGTGATTGCATCGGTGTCCAGTAATCCGGGCAGCGATTTCTGCAAAGGATCAACCGCCTTGACCTTGATCATCTTCTTTACGGGGATGAGCGCGGATGTATTGATACCCAGACCGCCCATCGTGCCATCGTCTGCGCCCTTACTACCAGGCGTGACAATATAATTGCCCTGCTCGCCGCCGAGCGGCTTCTTGCCCAGATCCTGGCGGGTTTCATCGCGGGTGGACACGCCCTGCACGAAGCGGGCGATGATGCGCCCTTCCTCTTCGGCTGGGTCGATGGATGTCTTGGGGAATTCATATGAGGTAACGTATTTGTCGCTGTCGCCATTGAGCTTGATAATGTCGTTGAAGTGACTGGCTACATAACGCAAGTTGGGACGCAGGCCACGGCGATAAAAGCTGCTGGTCATCACATCCTGGTAGCCCTTGCCGCCCAGACCCTCTCCTGGAGCTTCTCCGACTTCAGATTGCACAATGCCGAAATTCTGACGAACGATGTTTACCGCGGCGTCGTATGATCCCTGGTTGAAGGTGATTTCTTTGGTAACCAACACCTGCGTACCGAATGGCACCATGCGCAACCGGCCCGCGCGTTCCTGCGCGCCGCCGATCATCCTGTCGTTGTAGGTATCTTCAAATTCAAGGATGGCTTCGGTCTTGTCGCCCTTGCCAAAGGATTCGGGCAGGGCCATAAACATCTCAGGGAAGTTACCGCTGATGTATTTCGCCCCTTCGTATCCCCACAGGTTTTTGAGTAGTGTCACTGCCTCGATGGACTTCTCGATGGCAGTGTATCCATACGGCGACTGTGTGTCACGCTTGGAAGGCTTGTACCAAAGTTCTTTGGTAGTATGCAGCGTGCGCGGTGTGCCCCAAAGGTACTGCTGGAAAGCTGGCGTGGGAGGCTCGGGAGGATTGCCGCGGTCATCGATCATCACAAAGATGGTCGACCCATCCACGGGACGCGAGGCAACGATCTTGCCGCTCATATTGCGCCGCAGGTAGGAGCAGGCTGCATCGTACATCAGCTTGTTATACATGAACAGCGACAACCAGGTATCATGTGCATTGTACCCATCTGGGCTGTCAATCATCCACTGGTAAGGACTGCCGTGCACCACATTGCCGCGCGTGTCCTTGATGGTCAGCTCGAAGGCGCACATCTCATCAATGATCAGGTCGATGCACATCGGTATCTCCGGCACGGTGGTAGCGAACATGTACAGGTCGGCAAACAGCATGCGATTGTAAGATGCGCGCGGCACCATCGTCGTGTTGACGTTGGGGATGTACTGGAATGCGCGCGGCTCGGTGGGCTCCGCGCTGCGAATGGCATCATACTTTTTATCCTCCGCGGACATCGGCGGTCGCCCTGGTCCCATCCAGGTATTGGTATAGCGCTTGGGAAAGCTGTCTATCCCTGGTGTGTCTCCCGGCTTAATGACCCGTATATCGTGTGCGGATTGAGCAACGGGCGATGTGCCGTTATTGACAAGCCCGGTCATAAATCCCTTGACTGCGTTTCTAATTCCCATGTCTGACTCCTTGTTTCCGTTCTTCGTTCCGCTTTTTGATTGCGGCTATCCAGGCTTGAGGGGAGGGGCCGCGGTTGACGTCAAAGAAGTTCGACATCATCAGCGCTTCTCCCATATCAGGGCTGCGACCGATCCGCTCCTTGATTTTTTCTTTGTCTTCAATCAGCACGCCGGCGGCGGAGACTTCGTACCGCGCTGAGCACAAATCAGCCAGAAGCTCATTACCTGGAGGTAAGGCGAGATCATCACCAAGCTCAGGATCGAGCGCATCGCGCATCTGCCAGTACATTTCAGCTCTACGGTTGCGCATCTTTAGCTTGCCGCTCCGGTCGCGATATTCGGAACCCTCTGCACCGTTAAAGGGGAAAACATCCTCGTACATTGTCTTGAGTGAATCATAAACAGACGATCCAATACCGACGACGTCCACGTTGATGTATCCGGGGCGCTTATCCTGGAGTACGCCAAAGGTCAGGCCGGCGACGGCTGGCCCATCCACAGCCTCGGCGCCTGCCCAGGTGTGCAGCTGGGCAAAGTAGTTATCATAGCGTTCGGATAGGGCCGTCTTGTCGTGGCCGCCGCGGGATGGGTCGATACCCACCGCTGTGATGGGCGTGGCCGGCTTCTCGCGTTCTTCCCACCGCCGCTGTGCCGCACGTACCCACTCGGAGGGTATGACCTGCCAGGGGTTGGGCACCTGGGAAGCGGCAAAATCGCCGTGCAGCAGTTGGGAGCGCATCGGCTCAGGCAGCGACTGTAGCACGGAAATGTAATGGCTGTCATGGGCATAAAAGGGATTGTCTGCCAGCAGGGACCGGATAAATGTGCGTGAGCGCGGGTAGATAATTTCACCTTTGTGCTCGAAAGGATCTCCGTTTTTACATTCAACTTCGGTTCCGTCTACCGTGGCGTAATATCTGAGTTCACCATCTGCAGCAGGATGGGGGTGGTTTGGGTCAAGCCATGCTGCCCAACGGCGAATGATCCAACTACCGGCTTCATCCAGGGGAGGGTTGCCCGTGGATACCACGCGCACACGCTGGCCAGGATCTACGGAGCGGTTCCAGCCGCAGATAAATTCATACTGACTCTCGGAAAATTCGGGTAGCTC
>CAIKOL010000300.1 GCA_903829085.1 uncultured Anaerolineales bacterium
CCACGTCTTCCACGGTGGCGCCCTCAGGAAAATTGATCGTTTTGGATAGCGAATTGTCTACAAACGACTGGAGAGCAGCCTGCATATGGACATGTTCTTCAGCAGAAATATCGCCTGCCACCACAAACACATTGCGCAGGGCTTCAGGGAGTTCAGGGATATCCTGGCAGGTGCCGTGCTGCATTACCCGTTCGATGATTTCCTGGCGTGCTTCCCCGTTGATCCCGGCCTTTTCCAACGCCAGGTCAAAGCGCGGGCTGGCATAAGTAAGTTGCAGATCCTTGCCGTTGTCGTTGACATGGCGCACATACGCCAGGGCGAAGACCGGTTCACAACCGTACCCTTCGCAACCGGCGACCGTGGCGATCGTGCCAGTGGGAGCCACGGTGGTCTGGGCGGCATTGCGAATGCCATATTTCTGGATCCCTTCCCGGATCCCATCCCAATCCAGAACCGGCCGCCCCCATTGACCTGTGTACGGTTTCAGTGGTTGAGGCGGCTGCCAGAGTAGTTTCTCAAAGTCGTAGATGCTGCCCTTGATGGCTGGGAAGGCCCCGCGCTCGCGTGCCAAATCCACACTAGTGTGCATGGCATGGAAACGAACGAACTCCATCACCTGCTCCCCGAACTCCTCTCCTTCCGGTGAGCCGTAGCGCACCCCTGCATGATACATCACATCTGCCAGTCCCATGATTCCCAACCCGATGCGGCGCGCCCTGTGGGCCGCCTCCTTCAGTTGAGGCACCGCCGGGACATATGCGTTGATATCAACGACATCATCCAGGAAGCGGGTGGCGGATTCAACACTTTGACGCAGGCCTTCCCAATCCACCTGTCCATCCGCTGCGCAGTGTTCGGCCAAGTTGACCGAACCCAGGCAACAGTTCTCGTAAGGCCCGAGCCATTGTTCGCCGCAGCCCTTGGAAACAAACCCTTCGGTAATCCAGGTATCACTTTTCGGTTCATAAAGATCGTATACAGTTGCCCTTCCTGCCGGTTCGATGTTTACGACTTTTGCTGCCCAGTTTCCACCAGTAAAGTTCGTTTTGAGAGCAGCCTCTTCCATTCGCATTTGTTTCGCGGGATGGCTCAGGTGGATTTGTTCAAAGAATCTACCAAAACTTTCGCCTGATACTGTAACATCATGCTTGGGCCGGTCATAACGGATCGTGCGACCGTTAATATCATGGCGCGTGCGCTCACTTGTATTAATACGGGCGTAAATACCAAACATGAGCAGAGTGCGGCGTACTTGGCGTGCTAATTCAAAACTGGATGTGTGGAACCGGACTAAAGGATGGTTGCTCTGCAAATCGACGCTTCCATCCGTGGAAAAAAGGCCATCCAATAATCCTTCCAAGAATTCACGATTACTGTTTAAGTACACATCCGGAATTTGCTTTTCCGGACCTCGCGCAGGCACAAGCGGCAGGGATTTAACCCAGTTTGCTACCACGCGACCGGGTTTTGGATCCATCATCATGGAACGGCTGCCTTCATTAACATAGGTAGACATCTTTTCTGCGCCAATTTTGGCAAACGCATTCATCAAAGTCTCGTTCCATTCATGTTCATCCGCATGGCTGCTGATGCGAACAACATTCTTGGAAAGTGCATGGGGGGTATAACAACCATCACCCACCAATACACCCACCAAAAACCCATATTCCCGGTCGTTGATATTATCCGATCGCCCGGGAACTTCGTTGTCGGGGACAGCGGCCCGATAAACCCTGATCCAATCGCCTTCCTTGAGCTGGTCCAGTCGACGTTGCTCAAAGAATTTTGTCCGGGAATCGCGCGCATGGAACTGATGGGAGGCAGTTACACGCACAACCGCGCCATCAGATAGATGCAGGTCATAAACCGGCATGTTCTCATTCACTTCGACTGTTGCGACCCGCCCCACCCCAAGGACCGTGCAGATCTCGTCACCCTCTTCTATGCTATCCGCTCGTTTCCAACCCAAAGGGGTGGCAACAAGCGTTTCACCTGTCACACATGGATTCGTTGCCTCGAGCGGATACAGGTGTGGGACTGGGTTGCTGCGGTTGGCCGCATCCAGGAACAATAATCCCGGCTCTCCATTGTGGTGTGCCTGGCTGACAATTTTGGCAAATAGCTCGGCAGCCCGTACCGTTTTATAGGTGCGCAGCGGGATGCCCTTGGCTCTGGCCTGTTCCGGGGTGCCGCTGAAACCGCGGTATTCCGGTGCGGTTACATCCGGGAAGACCAGATCCCAGTCGGCGTTGTTCTTGACAGCCTGCATGAAGGCATCGGTGATGCCAACCGAAATATTGAAGTTGGTGATCTGGTTCTCATTGGTCTTGCAATTGACAAATTCTTCGATATCGGGATGATCCACGCGCAGGACACCCATGTTAGCACCACGGCGGGTATTGTGCGTAACCAGACCGTTCGCCAGGTAGGTATGATTGCCTTCCACTTCAAGATCCAGAGTCAAGGCTTGGCCTTCGGGTTGGATATCCGATACCTGCACGAACCATTTGTCGGCGGTGGAAACCGCGTGAGCGGCGAAGGCAGGATATGCCAAAGTAAGTTCGTCATAGGAGGAACGGGTCAGGTGGCGGTCCCCGCGCATGTATCGTAGAAGACCACGCCGGAGGCGGGGCTCCTCGCTGTGGAATTTAAGACCGAGGCCACGACCTTGTTGATCACCCTGTTCAAGCGTGATCGCCTCCAGGACAGGTTTAAGCCAATAGCGGGCATTCGGCAGAATAAAACTTTGCTCGCGCCCGAGGTCGCTCTCCCAGGTCATACACGCCATAAAGCGCGAACGCGGATCACAGCCGATCTGCTTCCGCCATGCCTGTAGACCTGCATTGCTGTGAATGCGTATGTGGAAAGCATCATTCTTCCCATAATGGGAGGAACCTGGAGTAACCTTCCAAATCCGCACCGGGCAGCCCAGCCCGATGAGAAGAGTCGAGACTTCATCCACCAGATGAGAAGAGGTTGTCGTAAGGTCAGGATATCCATACGATACCGTGCCATCCGCTTCGAACAAACCGCGCAAAAATGCACCGACAATATTGGCAGGAGACTGACGGATAAGTCTCGGTACCGAAGCGCTGATACTTCGGTTTTTCAGTAACCCATTTAATTGCAGGAAATCCTTGACGGCACGATTGTCCATCACCAGCATGACGGAACGATCATTTTGTTTTTGCTGGGAGTGAACGGTAACGCCAAATAACCTTTCCATGAGGGCAGGCATGTCTTCCATCAAGTAGGACTCATGGCTAACACTGACACCCACTCTATGGTCATCATCCCCAGCAGCAACAAATCCATCCCCGATCAGATAACCGATAAAAAAGGCAAGTTCCTCATCCAGGATGGGAGGCAGAAGCGGCCAATTTTGATTACCATGAGACTGCTCAGGGTGACGGAGAGCGCGTAGTTTTCCCTGGTGTTGACCCAATTGAACGAGCAACCAATCCCCAGGGTGCAGATCGCTCAATGCTCGCCAGACCGGGCCTTCGTCGCTCATCACTTTGACTTTGTGTTCAGGGGTTCCTGCCAGGCTCAATCCTTGCCGGGTGTGGACGCGCAGGATGTCCGCTATTCCATTATTAAAAGTACTCGGCGAAAGGCGCATGCCTTCATCCGTGGCTATTTGCAAAGAGTTCGCCTGCCAACCCGGCTGATCCACATCAACCAGTTCATCCAAACGGAGTAAACCATTTTCGGTGAAGACCAGGGTTTCGGGCAGAAGACAGCCTCCCTGAGCCACCTCGCCGAAGGCATGGTCATAAACTCGCAAGAACCCCACGGGACCGGTTGCCTGCCCCGCGGATGATTTGACAAGCGCCCCCTTTGGCCGCAGACGAGAAAATGAGAAGCCGTTCCCGCCGCCGGTTTGTTGGATTAATGCCGCATCCCGCAGGGATTGGAAGATGCCTGCCGGGTCGCGGCCCATATCATCAGAGATCGGGATTACAAAACATGCAGCCAGCTGTCCCAGCGGCGTACCCGCACCAGTAAAAGTGGGAGAATTGGGAAAGAATTTCCTGGAAGTCAACAAAACATAAAACTCGCGGGCGCGAGCCAGTACGTCGCCAAAATAAGCTTCCTCAGCTTTGGCGATATGCCAGGCCACCCGCCAGAACATCTCCTCAACGGTTTCGGCCGGATTCCCATCATCGTCCCGGCGGACATACCGACGCACCAACACCTGGCGGGCATTCTCGGTCAATTCCACACCAGGGAGGTCGCTTGGGACCGGAGGGGTGGACAGTATTTTCTTGTTTAAGACGGTTGTCGTCGCAGCCATACCAGAATACTCCTCTGTATTTATAAATATTTCTTTCAATAAAAAGATGTGCAGAAAAGGAAACGCACCGACACTCCACCCCAGGCACGGGGAGTATCGGTGCAAGCTGATATTTATGCTTCTAACAAAAGGCGGTCAATCTCGTTACGCAGAGCGTGCAAATCATCCAGCCGCAGGTAGACGATGGCATAGCGGATGTAGGCGATCTGGTCCAGTTCCTTCAATCCCTTGATGACCAGGTCGCCAACAATACGCGACGAAATCTCAGATTTGCCCTGGCGCTGAAGAGCCGCTTCCACCTGCCCCAACAACCGCTCAATATCCGCGGCGGAAACCGGGCGTTTGGCACAGGCGATGCGGATACCGCGTTCCAATTTCCCCCGTTCAAACTCTTCGCGGGTCCCATCCTGCTTGACGATCAAAGGAGTTGCCAGGATCGGACGTTCATAACTGCTGAATCTTTGTCCACATTTCAGGCATTCCCGCCGGCGGCGTATGCCTCCGTGACTGTCGTGGGTGGTATCGATTACTTTCGAGTCGTCGTTCTGGCAGTATGGACAACGCATGAATAGCACTCCGTGAAATTTAGAACAAATGTAGCCGCCATATTTGGTGGTTTGTTCAATAAAATCCCCTGTATATGGGGTAACAATACTATTATTCTAACATGGTTGTCAGGTCAAAACAAGAGGACATACGGGTGATTTACCTTAAAATTTCCCATGCATTAAGGATCGTTTGGGATATGGAAAGTCTCTCCGGTCAAACGAACCTTTTGGAATTCCCAGGACAGGCGGAATGAGATCCCCATCGCCCTAAGTTCCCTTGAGAAATCGTTAAATAGCGTTTGATTCCTTGGATTAAGTCCGTTGCAGTATAATTACCTTGATCACCCATTCCGTTCAAGGAGTCGGTATGAATACTGTCATTGTATTGGTCATTATTCTGATTCCCGCCCTCCTGGTTGCCCTCCTGATCACACGTATGAACCGCAGCCAGTGGCGCCGCGTACAGGAAATGAAGGGGAAAGATACGGAATTGGAGGGCGGCTTCCTCCAGGCGATCGCAGCAGGAGCGATTGTGATCAGTAAGAGCGAGACCATTGTCCCCAACGCGGGCGGGTATGCCAAAGTTGACCTACAGGTGGAAGTGCAACTATCCGGTAAAGCGCCTTACCAGGTGTCCACCTGTTGGCTGGTGGAGCTGGATTCGTTGAACCAGGTGCTGCCTGGTAAGAATGTGCCGGTTAAAGTGAATCCAAAAAAACCGCTCAAGGTTTTCCCAAATGTCCCCTGGGCAAAACTCTGGGTTTTTGGGAATTAATCCATGCCAATTGTCGAGTTCCAAACCCAACCAGGCGAAAGCATTTTGTTTCGCACCTCCCCCAACCGTAAATGGTATGTCATTGCCTGGAAGATCGGCAGCGGTATGGTGGGCATTACCATTTTGACATTTATCATCTACTCACTGCTCGCAAACCCAACCGAGGCTGCTTTCAATTCCTTTCTGCCAGCCTGGGTAGCCAGTTTGCTGACAAATGCGCTCTACCTGGGACTGGTTCCCCTGGCAGCCACCGCCTGGGTGGTAGAAGATGTGGTCTGTGCATTTATCGGCCAGATCATTTTGACTGACCAGCGCGTCTGGGTGCGCGGTTCTCCTTATGCGTGGACATTAGGTGAAACAACCCTTGATGACATTGTTTCGCTGACATGGCGGCGGGATGCCATTTTTATCAGGCAAAAGTCCACACGCAAGATCCAGGTTCATATGTTTCCAGAGGGTAAGTTATTCGTGAAGGCGTACGAGCAATTCTTTGGAAAGACAAAAGAGAATTGATTTACGAATATCTCCTATGCTCCCGTTAAAAAACAGATGGGAGTCTTTTTTTCATTCCTGACTGTCTTGAAAATATCTACCCCCGAATGGTCAAAACCGAATTTCCTGAAGTTATATGGTGGGACTGATTTTCCAGGTGGTATTCAATCGCAATCTCCATTTGTGTCTTTGAGTTTTCTTCACTCCCATGGATTAATCACCTGTACTCCACATGGGATAAAGTCGGTTACATTTCGAGTGGCAATTATGAGGTTGTTTTTAAGAGCGGTTGCAACGATAAAGGAATCCATCACCGCCATTGGTTGCCCTGTTCTTTCCATGCGTGCGGCTAAAGAACCCCACATTAACATCGCAGACATATCTAAAGGAATAACACGTTGCTCAAAACGCTTGGCCAGCCCATTGTTCATCCAGACCAGTAGTTCGGTCTTGCGATGAGATTCTGGCAGGCGTTCAATACCATGCTGGATTTCGCCAATCGTGATAACGCTGATGAAAAGCTTCTCTTCATCGATGCTCTCCATCCACCGAATAACTTTCTCCTCCGGTTGGCGGCGAGTGAATTCGGAGAGTATACAAGTGTCCAGAAGATAGTTCATGGCTCTATCTCAATGGTACGAGGCAGGCTCTTATCGCGTTCGATTGTTAATTCCGAACCAGATAGAGGGGAAGCCAAAAGAAATTGCGCGAGACTGCCAGTCTGGTGGTTCAGGCGTTCATATTCTTCAAAGGGCATCACAACCACAGTCCTCTTTCCCCGTCGAGTGACAATTTGCACACCTTGTGCGAGCGCACGATCGACCACTTCGCTGAATTTACTTTTCGCATCCTGAAGTTGCCATATGTTGTTCATCAGTTGCCTCCTTTTTAGACTAGTCTGACTAGTCGTTTTGATTATACAGCACAATGGATTATTAGCCAAGGGTTATATTCCTTGAGAACAGTAATTGCCATTCAAGTTCCTAAAAGGCTCCCGTCATTTTCGACGGGAGCCTTTTTCTTTGCGCATTTGATGGTTATTGTCTCTTTGCTTCCTGCCACAACGCTTCCATCTCATCAATGGACATATCCGAAAGTTTTCGGCCTTGTTTTTTCGCTCCCTGTTCCACATAAGCGAATCGCTTTTTGAAACGCATGCTGGTCCCCCGCAAAGCAGCCTCGGCATCCACCTTCTTCCAGCGCGCCAGGTTCACCAGCGCAAAGAACAGGTCACCCATTTCGGCGATCAGTTCCTCCTGGTTGGTCACCTCCCGTACTTCCTGGATCTCTTCATTGATTTTATCCAGGACACCGCTGACTTCCTTCCAGTCAAACCCGACCCGCGCGGCCCGATCCTGGTATTCCTGCGCCTGTGAGAGCGCCGGGAGTGCCAGGGGAACACCGTCCAGCAGGCCTTTTTCCGGCTCGTGGCTGTTGGAGCGTTCCACCGCCTTGAGCTTTTCCCAGTTCGTCAAAACCCCCTGAACACCGTCCAGCTTTACATCCCCAAAGACGTGGGGATGACGACGAATGATCTTGTCATAAATACCTTTGAGCACATCCGCCATGGTGAAATCACCGTCTTCACCAGCGATTTGCGCATTCAAGACGATTTGCAGTAGCAGGTCGCCAAATTCCTCAGCCATTTCCGCCGGGTTGCCGGAATCCATCGCCGCCAGTACTTCGTAAGCTTCCCCCATCAAATGGTTGCGTAGAGACTCGTGCGTCTGCTCGCGGTCCCAGGGACAGCCATCCGGGGCACGCAGGTGTGCCACGATCTCCTGGAAAGCTTCCAGGGATGTCCCCTCCCCCAGTGGAGGGACATACAACACGGTCAACAAACCGATGTGCTCGGAACGGTCGATCTCGTAAAGCTGGAGATCTTCAACGATCTCATTTTCCGTCCCGGCGGAATGCACCAGGCGCACCGGGTGTTCATCCGGGTAGACAGTATTGAGTGTCATTTTGACTTCGGCAGCCACCAGCCTGGAATACACCTGTGCCACCAACACCGGCATGTCCGGAGGAAAGGCCGGAACATGCGCCTGGCTCAATTCCATGGCGTCCATCAGGAACAGGTGCGGGTACGGGTCAAGGCCCAGAGCGGCAAAAACCGGTTCAAGGAAGGAGAGACCGCTTACAATTCTCAACGGCAAGCCTAAGGCGCGGGCTCGCTGCGCGATCTCAGGGCAGGTGGCCTCGGCTACAAAAGGGTCGCCCGGTACGGCATAAACCACACCCTGAGGGGATTTCCCCAGTTCCAGCACTTTTTCCACAATGGCAGAATACACTTCCTCGAAGGAATCACCAGTTTCATAGATTTCATCGAAGGAATGGATTTCAAGGCCAGGTGGAAGGCTTGCAACAGTGGGATGCTGATTCGTACGCAGCCAGACCTGACCGGTAGAAGCAAGCACTTCCCAGGCTTCGCGAGTCAACTTGGCGGGGTCACCAGGGCCGAGACCGAGCAGGGTAATTCCAGGCATACGGACTCCTTAAAAAGGAAAACGTAATGCGTGACCGCAGTGGATTGCCACGGCACACGCATTACGGTGAGGTTGAATTCAGGTACAACGCGCGAGCGATTAACGCTTGGTGTAGGTCGGGGCCTTGCGGGCGCGCTTGAGACCGGGTTTCTTGCGTTCCTTGACGCGGGCATCGCGGGTCAGAAAGCCACCTTTGCGCATGGCGGGTACGTTCTCTGGATTCATCTTAACCAGGGCACGCGCCAGGCCAAGTTGAACAGAGTCGGTCTGACCAGTCACACCGCCACCGCTGACAACCACGGTGATATCATAAATATTGGGTTCCTGACCGGCAGCCTTCATCGGAGCCAGAATGGCATCCATGTCACCCAGGCGGGTGAAGAAAGCCGGGGCATCCTTCTCGTTGACAATGAAGCGGCCCGAACCTGCCATGATCCGTACACGGGCGATGCTTTGCTTACGGCGTCCAACGCCTTCATAATATTGCACAGACATATTCCTGCTCCTTTACGCAACCAACTTCGGATTCTGAGCGCCGTGCGAATGCTCCGCACCACCGTAGATCTTGAGCCGCGTGATAAGGTGACGGCCCATCTTGTTGTGCGGCAACATGCCCCACACCGCAGCACGGATGACGCGGTCGGGATGTGTGCTCAACTGGTCGCGCAGGCTGATCGTTTTCAAGCCACCGGGATAGCCAGAGTGGTGATGGTAAAATTTTTCGGTCAGTTTGGTATGGGTGCGGGTGCCAGTGACGGTAATGTTTTGAGCGTTAATGACAATCACAAAATCGCCCATTTCAACGCCGGGGGTAAAGGTCGGCTTGTGTTTGCCAAGCAGCAGCGCAGCCAGCTTGGTCGCCAGGCGACCCAGGGTTTCACCGTTGGCATCCACCAGCAACCACTGGCGGTCAATCTCAGCAGCCTTGGGGTAGTAAGATTTGTACACTTTTGTCTCTCCAATTTCATTATGGAATGCGGAAGCTTGCTTCCGCCTCCGCGACGGCAAGCCGTCGCATTCCAAAATCATAATTCAAACCAGATTATCGTATCGAACTTCGACGAGCGTCAGACCACTTGCCGGGGCAAGGCTGGCAGGGATCTGCGGTTCATTCCGGGTCTCCCGGGCTGAACCTGAACCGGTTTCAAGCGCCCGGATCAATGTTTCTGCCGGGAGTCTGCCCTGGCCAACCGCCACCTGGACATACACCAGCCTGCGTACCATGCGGTACAGGAAGGCATCGGCCTGGATCTCAAAGATCCATTCATCACCACGCTTCTGCCACTCAGAGGCAAGTACGCATCGTACCGTGCTACCTTCAGGCTTTAGCGGAGTCCCAAAAGCGGCGAAATCATGCCTGCCGGGCCAGATCGCAGCCAGGGGGGTCAGGTCGGTCACTGCGGGCCAGACTCGCCAGGTGTAGCGTTCCCGTAACGGGTCGCGTACACCATCGCAAAACAGCCGGTAGCGGTAGCGACGCGAACTGGCATCAAAGCGTGGGTGGAATGCATCCGCTGCCACTTTGATTTCCCGAACAGCCATATCGTGGGGAAGATGGGTGTTCAGGGCCTTGTGCAGGGCTTCCGGAGCGTGCCTCCAATCGAAGTCAAAGGCTGCCACCTGTCCACTGGCATGGGTTCCGGTATCCGTGCGCCCAGCCAGGGTGACGGTACGCCCTTCCCATCCGAGTTTACGCAGGGCTCTTTCGAGCTCGCCCTGAACCGTACGGGAGTCTGCCTGCCGCTGGCTGCCCAGAAAGTGGGTGCCGTCGTAAGCAAGGATAATCTGGTAACGAGCCATTTTTGAGAAAATAGAGATTAGAGATTAGTCTCTTCTCTCTACTCTCGAATTACTCTTCAACAAGTTCGAGAAGAGCCATCTCCGCTTTATCGCCAAAGCGAGGGCCGAGCTTGAGTACACGGGTATAGCCACCGTTGCGTTCGGCAAAGCGCGGGGCAATTTCATCGAACAGTTTCTTGACGATGTCATTGCTGTTGCCGCCCAGCTTGGCAACGATCAGGCGGCGCGCCGCTACTTTTTCGTCGTCAGTGGCATCTTTAACTTTCTTGGCAACAGTGATCATTTTTTCTGCTTCGCCGCGGATCGCAGCCGCCTTGGTTACGGTGGTGCGGATACGCTCGTTTGCAAAGAATTGCTTGATCAGATTACGGCGCAAAGCGATGCGCGCGCCCTTGGTACGATTGAGTTTATAACCAGCTACTTGGTGTCGCATTGTTCAATTACTCCGACTCTTTCTTGGGTTCGTCTTTCAAATAACCCTTCTCACGCATCTTGATGCGCAGTTCTTCGAGGCTCTTTTCACCAAAATTGCGGATGGACATGACAGCCTGGTCACCCTTTTCGAGCAGTTCCAGCACATCGCCGACGGTGATGATACCGGTTCGCTTGAGCGAGTTGAAGACACGCACCGAGAGATCAAGGGATTCGACCGGGGTCTCGGCTACTTCGCTGGTCAGGTGCGAACCAGACACTTCCTTTTCCAACGCAATGGAAAGAGTCTCTTCGCTGATTCCAGCAACATAGCGCAGGTGGTCGATCAGGATCTTGGCCGATGTGCTCAGGGCGGTTTCCGGCGGAATGGCACCATCCGTCCAGATTTCAAGGATCAATTTATCGTAATTGGTGCTCTGTCCAACGCGCGCCGATTGTACTTCCCAGTTGATCCGTTTTACCGGCCCGAAAATGGCATCCACCGGCAGTTCACCGATGGGCATCCGGCCGCGCTCATTGGAAGGAGCATACCCGCGCCCGCGCTCGACCGTGAATTCGATATCCAGGCGGGCCTTGGCGCTATCGGCGGTGAATAGATAAAGATCAGGGTTGATGATCTTGATCTCCGGCGGAGCAATAATATCCGCAGCAGTTACCACGCCTTCGCCCCGTACTTCCAGGTGCATACGGGTGGAATCCACACCTTCCATGATCAAGCGCAGTTGCTTGACCTGCAGCATGACCTGGAGAACATCCTCGCGCACGCCCGGAATGTCGCTGAACTCGTGCAGCACATCCACGATTCGGATGGATGTCACTGCTGCGCCTTCAAGTGACGAGAGCAGCACACGCCTCAGGGCGTTGCCCAATGTCACGCCATAGCCATGTTCCAACGGGCTGATGACAAATTTGCCATAGTTCCGAGCTTCGGCTTCGCGCTCGATCTTCGGCATTACCATGTTTGTGATACTCACGGTACCCTCTCATCGGCGTACAAAACGGCACGCCGCGTCTAAAACAGTGGACCAGGATTAGCGCGAGTAATACTCGACGATCAACTGCTCGTTCAGGTTGCCGTCAATCTCGGAACGCTCTGGCATGCGCATCACGTTGCCTGAAAGCGTCTTTATATCCCGACTTAACCAGACCGGAGCATTGCGCGTTTCAGCCAGGGCAGCCAAATCTTTAAAGTATGTGGCATCCATGGAGCCTGGGCGCACTGCCAGCACATCTCCCACACCCAAATTCATGGAGGGAACGTCTGTGCGGCGGCCATTGACAGTAAAATGGCCATGCGTGACCAGCAGTCGGGCCTGAGCACGGCTTGAAGCAAAACCAAGCCGAAAAACGACATTGTCCAGGCGGGATTCCAGGGTTTGCAGCAACATCAGACCTGTGATACCGTGCGTCCGCAAAGCGGTCGCATAGTAGCGGCGGAACTGGCGCTCAAAAACGCCATAGATGCGCCGGGCCTTCTGTTTGGCACGTAACTGCTTGGCGTAATCGGATTCACGCCCGGTTCCGCCTCGTCCGCCACGGCTGCCGCGGCTACCGGTGGGACCATGCTGACCCGGAACAAAGCTGCGGCGTTCAAAAGCACACTTGGGAGTAAAGCAACGCTCTCCCTTGAGGAATAATTTTTCACCTTCACGCCGGCACAGTTTACAGGCCGGTCCAGTATATTTCGCCATACTTACAAACCTCTCTCACCAAAACTAGACGCGACGCTTCTTTGGAGGCCGGCAACCATTGTGCGGCACCGGGGTAATGTCCGCGATCGACTTGACTTTGAGTCCCATCGCCTGAACTGCACGAATGGCATTCTCGCGACCAGGGCCAGGTCCAGTGACGATCACATCCACTTCCTGAACACCCATTGCCTGGGCAGCCTTGATGGCCTGCTCAGCCGCCAGGCGGGCAGCGAAAGGCGTGCTCTTGCGCGAGCCTTTGAAGCCCACCGAGCCAGCACTCCCCCAGCACAAGGTATTGCCGTCGGGATCGGTCACGGTCACGATCGTGTTGTTGAACGATGCGAAGACATGCACCTGTCCAGAAGACAGCGTGCGCTTTCCTTTTTTGGCGCCGCTCGAGCGACGCGCTGAACGTACAGTCTGAGCCATAATACCTCTCTGATTCCTGTTTCCGAATTACTACTTACCGCCCTTGCGGCGGCCGCGCCCGGCAACTGTCTTCTTGATACCCTTACGGGTGCGGGCATTGGTGCGGGTACGCTGGCCATGGACTGGCAGGTTGCGGCGGTGGCGCAGGCCGCGGTAGCAGCCAATTTCAACCAGGCGCTTGATATTTAGCTGTTCCTGGCGGCGCAGATCACCTTCGACCTTCCAGTTCTTGTTAATATAATCGCGGATGGCCGCAACTTCGGATTCGGTCAGGTCTTTGACACGCGTATCCGGGGATATTTTGGTCGCAGCGAGAATCTCGCGCGAACGCGCAGGACCAATACCGAACAGGTAATTCAAGCCCACTTCGACGCGCTTATTGCGCGGCAGGTCAACACCTTCAATTCTTGCCATATATCCTTATCCTATCCTTGACGCTGTTTATGCTTCGGATTTTCGCAGATGATGAACAATCTGCCTTTGCGCTTGACAATCTTGCACTTCGCACAGCGCTTGCGAATGGAGGGGCTTACTTTCATGATTTCTTTCTCCTTACTTAAGGTAGTACAGGCAAACGTTGAATTATACTTGTTCTAGTCGTATCCGTCCAGTTGCAGGATGTCTCGTAAAAGATCACAGGACCGTCAGGACGAGAGGGTCGCCTTCCGTGACTGCCACCGAATGTTCCTGGTGAGCCGTCAAGGACCCATCAGCAGAGACAACCGTCCACTGGTTGGACAGGACCCGGGTGCGGTGCGTACCGACGAGAACCATCGGTTCGAGGGCGATCGTCATACCGGGTCGCAACTCGACCCCGGTGCCTGGAGTGCCATAGTTCGGCACCTGTGGCCCCTCGTGCATCTTCCGGCCAACGCCGTGTCCGGTATATTCACGGACGACATGAAATCCCTGCGCCTCCACATACTGCTGGATGGCAGCAGAGACATCGCCCGTTTTATTCCCAGCGCGCATCATGGCGATGCCAACAGCCAGCGCCTGCTCGGTGACTGCGATCAGCTTCTTGGCCAGCGGGGAGATCTCCCCTACTCCAGCCGTAAAAGCCGAGTCACCCACGAAACCTTCCAGAACCGTCCCGCAATCCACGGAGACAATATCGCCTTCCTGGAGTTTACGATGACCAGGGATGCCGTGCACCAACTGCTCGTTGAGGCTGACGCAGATGGAAGCGGGGAAAGGAGGCCGACCATAGTTCTTGAAAGGAGAGTAAGCGCCATGCTTCCGCAGAATTTCCTCAGCAGCCGCGTTGAGGTCTGCGGTGGTAACGCCGGGTTGTAAAAGTTCTCGAACGGCCGCCAACGCTTCGGCGTTGACGCGCCCAGCTTCACGCATCAGAGCGATTTCAGCTGCATTTTTCAGACTGATATCCCGGTCCCAGCTCATTCTGGTTTCCTGAGCACTGCCAATAGATCGGCAGTCACTTTTTCGATTGGCTGGGCACCGTCAATTTCAGAAAGTAGACCGCGTTCACGATAATAAGCGATCAAGGGCTCAGTCTGAGCAAAATAAACCTGGATGCGCCGTATGACCGTTTCGGCGCGGTCGTCATCGCGTTGGTAAAGCTGCGAACCATCAAAGTCGCACAGGCCGCTTTTTTGCGGCGGGTTGTGCTTCTCGTGGAAGATGTGACCCTGCGCTCTACACGTCCAGCGTCCACTCAGGCGCTCGATCAGCGTACTCTCGGAGGCGCTGATATATGGCACGTAATTCACCTTGCCACCGAACTCGGCCAACAGGTTCGCCAGGGAATCCGCCTGTACTGTCGTGCGTGGAAAACCATCCAACAGGGCCCCTGCTTTGCAGTCCGGGCGGGAAAGCCGGTCACGGATCATGCGGATGGTCACATCATCTGGCACCAGTTCCCCTTTGTTCATGAAGGATTGGGCCAGTTTGCCAAGCTCGGTTTCGTTCTTAATGTTCTCCCGGAAAAGGTCACCCGAAGAAACGTGTGGCAGGCCGGTGGTCTCGGCGATAAGTTCCGCCTGAGTACCTTTGCCAACTCCGGGAGGGCCAAGAAGAACGATGTAAGTGGGCATGCCTGAACCTACTTCACCAGCCGGGCGTCGTCGTAGCCATGCAGTTTCAATTCGGCATCAATATTCAGGAAGGTATCACGCACGACACCCACCACGATCAGCAGACCAGCCGACGAAACCAGGAAGATGGAGGTGGAAGACAGGGCCGCGCCTATTCCAACCGCTTTCAGAAGCAGGTTGATCAGATATCCCAGAACCGCCACAAAACCCAGGAATAATGCGCCCGGAAGCGTGATCCGGCGCTGGACCTTGGTCAGGTATTTCTGCGTCGGAGCGCCCCGGTTGATGCCAGGAATCTGGGCGCCCACTTTCTTCAGGTTCTCGCCATAATTTTGCTGGGAGAACATCACGTCAGTATAGAAGAAGGTGAAGACCACCACCATCAGAAAGTACAGGAGTTGGTACACCCAGGAGGTGGGACTGAAAGTTCTCTGAGTACCGGTTGCAAAATTCGCCAGCCAGGCGGTCGTCGAACTGGTGAAATAGCTTGAAATGATCGCCGGGAACTGCAGGATGGCACTGGCGAAAATAAGCGGGATCATACCAGCCAGGTTCACCATCAACGGCAGGGTGCCTTTGACCGGCATGGACATGCGGTTGCCCACACGCCGACCTGGATACATGACCGGCACATTCCGGCGTCCTTGTTGGACATATACGATGGCGTAGATCACCGCCACCATCACGACCACCATGGAAATCACCAGGATCCAGCCATGCTGCTTATCCGCCAGGAGGGTTCCAAATTGAGACGGAATACGGGCAACGATACCCGCAAAAATGATCAGGGAGAGGCCCTGGCCGCGAATGCCATATTCAGAGATCAGCTCACCCAGCCAGATGGCAAACATCGTTCCACCGATCATGGTGACCAGGATCGTCAGCGAGGGAAGCCAGAGGGCCGCAGTGAACCCAAAGGGTACGATCGCCACTCCGGAAGTCTGGTTTGAATAAGAGTTGAAAATGTTGATCTGGCCCAGGGCGGAAAGTGCAGCCATCGGTACGGCCAGGTAATAGGTCCACTTTTCCTGCCACTTGCGAGCCTCGCGCGGATCTTCTTCCATTTTTCGCTGGAGGGCGGGGAAGATGGGGGTCAGCAATTGCAGGATGATCTGCGCCGTGATGTACGGGTAGACGCCCATTGACAGCAATGAGAAATGCGAAACCGTGCCACCAGAGAGCAAGTCAAGAAAAGCAAAAAATGAGCCGGTACTACTCAAGTTCGACATCAACGACTTGAGAGCAGCTCCATTAATGCCCGGCACAGGAACATTGGCTGCCAACCGGAAAATGACCAGAACAACCAGGGTCACGATCAGCTTGCGACGGATATCCTGCGACTTCCAGAGGTAAGGCACACCCGAAAATGGGTTTTTCATAAAAGGGCTCCTCGTAAGAACGAGTTATCCAATCAGCTCCACCGTGCCACCGGCGGCTTCGATCTTTGCCCTGGCGCTCTTGGTCACACGATCGACGCGCACCTTCAGGGCATTCTTCAATTCACCCCGTCCCATCAGCGCAACCGGGTTGCGTGGGTCGCGGATCAGATGAGCCTGGTCCAGGGTCTCGGGGGTGATTTCGGCATTGGCATTGAAGGAGGATAACTGGTCAAGGTTGACCTCATTAAATTCAACCTCGGTCGGCGGGGTGAAACCCTTGCCACGTACGAACGGCAGACGGCGGAAGAATGGCAGGTTACCACCTTGCCGGTATAGTCGCCCACCCGTGCCGGAGCGGGAATTCTGGCCCTTGGTACCGCGGCCAGCCGTTTTTCCCTGCCCGGCAGAGATACCGCGGCCGACACGTTTGCGGTTCTTTTTGGCCACATTGGGTATAAGATCGTTCAGTTTCATCTTCGTCCCTATTCTTCAACACGAATCAGGTGGATCACTTTGGTTAACATCCCGCGCAAGGCAGGTGTATCTTTGTGTTCCACAGTCTGGTTGAGATGACGCAGGCCCAAGGCCTGTAAAGTTGCCTTCTGCGGTATTGGAAAACCAATCCCGCTGCGTACCAGTGTCACTTTAATCGTCTTGGCTTCGGTGTTCTTAGCCATGTGTCTTTCTCCTCTCCCAGTACGGCAGCAGTTCTTCAATTGGCTTGCCGCGCCGGGCTGCCTCTTCCTTGGGTGACTTGAGATCTTCAAGCGCCTGGAGAGTTGCCTGGACAATGTTCAACACATTGGAAGAACCCAGCGATTTGGTCAGGATGTCATGCACACCCACTGCTTCAAGGACGGCACGCACACCACCACCCGCGATCACGCCCGTACCGGGAGAAGCCGGTTTGAGCAGGATAATGGCGCCACCGACCTTGCCGGTCGTTTCGTGCGGGATGGTCGTCCCGGAAAGAAAGACCGGGTGCATATTCTTGCGGGCGCGATCGGTCGCTTTGCGCATGGCATCCGGAACGGCGTTCGCCTTTCCCACACCCATGCCCACTTTGCCGTGGTTATCGCCCATGATCAACGTCACGCGGAATTGGAACCGGCGACCGCCTTTGACCACTTTCGCCACACGGGCAATTTCAATGACGCGCTCGTCCAGTGATTCTGCTTGCTGTTCTGCTTCTTTTACCTGGTAATCCAACATAGCGTTCTCCAATCAGGCCTTAGAATTCCAGGCCGCCTTCGCGGGCGCCATCGGCCAGAGCCTTCACCCGGCCGGTATATTTGAATCCGCCGCGGTCGAACACGACCGCTTTCACACCCTTGCCCATCGCCCGTTCGGCGACCGCTTTACCGACCAACTTGGCCTGTTCAGATTTCTTCAGGCCTTTCATCTTGCCACGTATTTCTCCATCAATGGTCGAAGCAGATGCAATGGTATTGCCAAGGGCATCATCAATCACCTGGGCATAAATTTCAGAGAGACTGCGGAAGACACTCAAGCGGGGACGCTGTGTGGTCCCCAGCACACTCTTGCGCACGCGCGCGTGCCGCCGGATGCGAGCTTCAGAACGAGATTTCTCAGCCATAGGTTACTTTGCCGCCTTTCCGGCCTTGCCAGCCTTACGTCGGATCTTCTCGCCCTGATAATGCAGACCCTTGCCATGATACGGTTCAGGCGGGCGCACGCTGCGGACATTCGCCGCAATCTGGCCGACCAATTCTTTATCAAAGCCACGCACATACACTAGGCGGGCTTTCGTTTCCACATCAAAGGAGATCCCTTCGGGAGGTTCCATCACCACCGGGTGCGAATAGCCCATATTCAGAACCAGGTTCTTGCCATTCATCTCGGCCCGATAGCCAACACCTTCGATTTCCAGGATACGTTCAAAACCAGCGCTGACGCCTTGCACCATATTCGCAAGGACTGCGCGCGTGGTTCCATGCAAAGCGCGTTCAGCGGGCAGGTCAGAATTGCGCGTAATGACAATTTGACCATTTTCCATACCAATACCGACCAATGGGGAGAATGTGCGCTTCAATTCGCCTTTGGGGCCTTTCACGCTCACACTCGAACCTTTCAGTTCGATCTGCACACCAGCCGGGATAACAACAGGCATTCGTCCAACTCGAGACACTTTATTTACCTCCTCTCTTACCAGACTTTGCAGAGGATCTCACCGCCCACACCCAACTGGCGAGCTCGCTGGCCAGTCATGATGCCTTTGGGGGTGGACAGGATGGCTACACCGATGCCCGAAAGAACCCAGGGAATTTCCTGTTTCTTGGTATAGATACGGCGACCAGGACGGCTTACGCGTTCCAGACCAGTGAGAACCGGTTTGCGCTCGCGGCGCTCCCCGATATACTTGATCTTCAGGCGCAGGACCTTCTGGCTGGGACGTTCGCCATCCGCGACTTCAAAGTTTTCCAGATAGCCTTCTTCTTTCAAGATCTTGGCGATTTCCACTTTGATCTTTGAAAGAGGCATAGCTGTCATGGCCTGACCACTCATCACGGCATTGCGGATGCGGGTCAACATATCAGCGATCGGATCTGTCATGCTCATTTCCTACCTCCACCCGGCTACCATGATGACTTCATGACGCCGGGGATTTTCCCTTCCAGCGCAAATTCGCGGAAACAAATCCGGCACAGGCCAAACCGGCGAATATATCCACGCGGGCGTCCGCAACGCGAGCAGCGATTGCGTACTTGATTGGGATACTTGCGGCGGGCTTCACGATACTTCATGCAAGTGCTTGCCATAATTACTCTTCCTTTTTGAACGGCATGCCCAGCAGCGACAACATCAGCCGTGCATGGTCATCGGATTTGGCTGTGGTCACAATCGTGACCTCCATGCCTCTCATCTTGTCAATCTTGTCGTATTCGATCTCCGGGAAGATCAACTGGTCACGCAAGCCAAGGGTATAGTTGCCACGCCCGTCAAAGGCATCCGGAGAAACACCGCGGAAGTCGCGCACGCGTGGCAGGGCAGTGTTGACCAACCGGTCCAGGAAGTCCCACATCTTGGCGCCGCGTAAAGTCACCTTGGAGCCGATGATGCGCCCCTCACGCAACTTAAAGTTGGCAATGCTCTTGCGTGCTTTGGTCATGATCGGTTTCTGACCGGTAATGGTCGTCAAATCGCCCATGGCGGCTTCAAGCATTTTCGGATTATCCATCGCCTCACCGCCCAGGCCGATATTGACCACGACCTTTTCGATGTGCGGGACCTGCATGACATTCTTGTACTGGAATGCCTTGGACAGGGCCGGAACAGCTTCTTTCAGGTATTTTTCTTGCATTCTATTCATAAATCATTGCTCCACCGGCGGCTAATCGATCAACGCCTGGCACTTCTTGCAAACACGGTGTGCGCCCTCATCATCGCGCTGGACACCGACACGGGTCGGCTCGCTGCATTTCGGGCAGACCAGCATCACGTTCGAGATATCGAGCGGGGCCTCAAACTTGATGCGACCGGGGTTGATTGTGCGGCCCTGGGTCTGCACCTGGCGCTGATGCTTGGTGTGAACATTCACGCCCTGCACCACCAGCCTGTGCTCGTCCGGCAGAACCTTGATCACTTCGCCGCGCTTGCCCTGGTCTTCCATTTTTCCGCTGATAATTTCAACGGTATCACCTTTACGGATCTTGACTCTCATCGTTCGCTCCTCAACTGGCCTAGAGCACTTCCGGGGCCAGCGAAACAATCTTCATAAAGCCCTTTTCACGCAGTTCACGTGCCACCGGGCCGAAGATACGGCTGCCCTTCGGATTCTGACCGTCGGTATCCAGGATGACGGCAGCGTTGTCGTCAAAACGGATATAGGAGCCATCCTCTCGGCGCCATTCCTTGGTACAACGTACGATCACGGCCTTGACGATCTCGGATTTCTTGATCGACCCATTCGGAGTCGCCAATTGGACCGCCCCGACCACGATATCTCCGATCCGACCATACCGACGGGTTGAACCACCCATCACATGGATGACCAGGATCTCACGAGCGCCGGTATTATCAGCGATTTTTAGACGCGACTCGTGCTGGATCATGGCTGGGCCTCCACCGGAGACTCTGCCACTTCGGGAACTGCCACTTCAGGGGCAGCAGTGACCTCCGCCACGCCTTTGTCAGCGGTGCGGGTTTCATGCTTAAGGATCGCCTCAACCGCCCAGCGCTTATCGCGTGAGAGCGGGCGGCATTCCACGATCTGCACCTGGTCGCCAATCTGGCAACCCAGCTCATCCTGAGCCTTAACACGCTTGCTCAAGTGCACCACCTTGCGGTAGAGCGGGTGCCGGTAGGTCCTACTGATCTCCACCACGACAGTCTTGGTCATTTTGTTACTGGTAACCACACCAGTGATCCGACGACGCTCATTCATGCTTCACCTTCCTGTACAGTCGCCCGGTTGCGTTCATTGGAAATGGTTTCCATGCGGGCAACATCACGACGTAGCTGGCGCAGGCGGCTGGTATCGGTCAATTGGCCGGTCACCTGTTGGAAGCGGAGTTTCATAAGTTCCTCACGCATATCCGACAGTTTGACCTGCATCTCTTCCACCGACATCTTGCGAATCTCTTCGGTTTTCATGCCTGCTCTCCTGCCGCTACATCACTACGGGCAATAATCTTGGTCTTGATGGCAAATTTATGCCTGGCCAGGCTCAGCGCCTCGCGGGCAGTAGCTTCATCCAGACCGCCGACTTCGAACATCACACGGCCCGGTTTGACCACCGCCACCCAGTATTCCACGCTGCCCTTGCCTTTACCCATGCGGGTTTCCGGCGGTTTCTGCGTATAGGGTTTATCCGGGAAGATGCGTATCCAAACTTTCCCACGGCGCTTCATGGCATGGACAAGCGTGCGGCGGGCAGCTTCGATCTGACGGGCGGTCACCCACCCCGGTTCCAATGCCAGCAGGCCATATTCACCGAAGGAAATCTCGACACCGCGCGATTCCTTCCCTTTCATACGGCCGCGCATCTGCTTGCGGTACTTAACACGTTTTGGCATTAACATAAGATCAACCTCACTTCACAGACGCCTGTTCTACTCACTAACGTAGACGCCTTCGGTAGTCTCGACTTTTTCTTCAACTTCGGCTTTCATCTCGCCGTGATAGACCCAGACCTTGATGCCGATCCGGCCATAAGTCGTCGCTGCTTCGGCGCGGGCGAAATCAATATCCGCACGAAGAGTTTGCAGCGGAACCCGGCCATCGCGCAGCCAAACGGTGCGAGCCATTTCTGCACCCGCCAACCGGCCAGCGACCTCGATCTTGATCCCTTGAGCGCCCTGCCGCATCGCCTGCTGGATGGCACGTTTCATTGCACGGCGATAACTGATGCGGCGTTCCAGTTGATCTCCAATATTATGCGCCACCAGATAGGCATCACAATCAGGAGCCTTGATCTCTTTGATATCCAGGTCCACTTTCTTGCCGGTCAACCCTTCGAGAGCCACGCGCACTTTCTTGATGCCCTCGCCCTTGCGACCGATCAGGATGCCTGGTTTGGCAGTAAATACAGCCACTTTCAGTTTTCCAGGATAGCGTTCCACATCAATACGGGAAACGCCTGCCCGGCCTGACTCTCTGTAGAGCATATCGCGGATGGCGAAATCTTGCGACAACTGCTCACGGTATTGAGCCCCTTCTGCGAACCAGCGGCCACGCCAGTCCTGGTTGACATTCAGTCGAAAACCAATCGGATGAACTTTGCGACCCATAAGATCTCCTTCGTCCTTTCTTTGCCGGTCAGGCAACCTCGCGTTCACGCAGGACAACTGTCACGTGCGATGAACGACGCAGGACCGGCTTGAAGCGACCGCGTGCTCCGAAACGGCGCCATTTTCGGGTGGGCGCTTCATCGGCAAAAATTTTAGCAACGAACAGGTCGTCGCGGCTGACACCGAAGTTCTCCTCGGCATTGGCAAC
>CAIKOL010000301.1 GCA_903829085.1 uncultured Anaerolineales bacterium
GCCGGAATATCTCATCTGGTACCTCCTGGACGCGAATCACCTGCCGGTCGATCAGGTGAAGAACATTTCCTCCAGCCCGGAAACCAGCCGCTTGATTGATCCTGGTTATCAGCCCTGCATGGTCATTTGTAATATCTGTACGCTGGCGCAGGAAAAAGGCTATCAACTGGTATACAATAGAAGCTCGCTGGCATTGTATGCTAACCCTCGTTGACCTGGCTCATCCTCTCGCCATCACTAAACAACCGTGACACAACCACTCGTTTCCATTGTTTCCCCCTCGTATAACCAGGCTCAATTCCTGGAACAAACCATCCAGTCGGTGCTCGGGCAGGATTACCATCCCATCGAATACCTGATCGTGGATGGCGGTTCCAGCGATGGCAGCGTGGAGATCATCCGCCGTTACGCCGCCAGGCTGGCATGGTGGGTCTCCGAACCCGATAGAGGCCAGGCAGATGCCATTAACAAGGGCTTTGCCCACACCCATGGAGAGATTGTCGCCTGGATCAACTCAGATGACCTTTATTATCAGGCACAGGTTGTCAGTCAGGCGGTGCGGGCTTTTCAAGAGCATCCCGAGGTGGGTATGGTGTATGGTGACGGGGTCATGGTGGACGCCCATTTGAATTTGTTGGACTGGCACCCCTACCGCCAATATAACCTCCAGGACTTGCTTGAGTTCAATGTCTTGCTTCAGCCGGCGGTTTTTATGCGCCGCCATGTCCTGGAAGAAGCCGGTTTTCTGCGGGCGGATTTCCATGGCATCCTCGACCACAGCCTTTGGGTGCGCATCGCTGCGCGCGGACCCATTTTGCATATCCCGGAATACTGGGCGGTCGAACGCACCCATGAGGCCGCCAAGACCACTTCCCAGGCAACCATGTTCGTGGATGAAGCTTTTCGTTTCATCCCATCCATTGAAAATGACCCTCTCATGCGGGCTGTGTTTCAACACAAGAAAAACGAGATCTATGCCGGCTTGAATATCTTTGCCGCCCGTCGCTATATCGATGCCAGCAAGCCGCGGGCGGCCCTGGGATATTTTTGGCAGGCCTTCCGCTTGAGACCGGCTGCCGTTTTCCGCTACTGGTATAAGCTTGTACAGGCGCTGGGTGGTTTCATCGGATTTGGCAGGTTATTCCTTGCCTACCGCACATTCCGCCGCAGGATGGTGTATCGTTCCCGGCAGCTTGTGGTCGACTCACAGGGCGTCCGCTGGAAAGAATAAGCAGAAAGTTTACGCAGTAATGGAAAGCATATGAAAAACCTGGATAAAAAACAACGCCTCTCGAAAATCCTGTCTCATACTCTAGGCTGGTTGGGGGTTTCGGCAACCGGCCTGGCGCTCATTCTCTATTGCATTCTCGGCACTTTTTCCCGCTATTATGCAGACGACTTCTGCATGAGCGGCTATGTCACCCGGTTTGGTTTCTGGCAGGCTCAATGGTTCCAATTTGCCACCTGGTCCAACCGGTTTACTGGGATGTTCATGCTGAGCGTTTCGGATCTCTTCGGAAAATCTTTCATCCGATCCTGGACTTCCCTGGCGCTCCTGTTGTGGGTCGTCGGGCTGGTCTGGGCCATCTTCAAGATCAAAACATTGCTGCACATCCAGATGCCAGGGTGGGTGGCATTCTTAATCGCCGGATGGATCATCCTTTTTTCCATCCTGCTGGCGCCCCAGCTTTATCAAAGCCTTTTTTGGCGCATCGGGCTGATCACTTATACGCTCCCGTTGGTTCTATTAAGTTTCCTGGTGGGAGTTTTGGTGCAGGGGGTTCTGAGATTGCGTGAAAAGAAACGCGCCTGGGGGTGGCTGGTGGCAGCTGGCATGCTGGCCTTTTTGGGCGGGGGACTTTCAGAAACTTACCTGGCATTCCAGATCAGCCTGCTCGGCCTGGCGTTGCTGCTGCTCCTGGTCTTGAATAACCGGGAATGGCGAAAACTTGGGATCAAGCCGGTGGGAAGTGCGTTGATCGGCTCGCTCCTTTCCCTCGTCATCGTGTTGGCTGCGCCCGGGAATGCAGTCCGCCAGGCAGCCATGCCTGCCCACCCGGCCTTCATGGAATTCGTAAAGATGGTCGCCACCAACACTTTCCTCTTCATTTATATCTCAATGAAAAACAACGCTTTTCAGATGTTACTCGCCTTCTTTGCCCCGCTGATGTTCGTGTATTTTTCCGGCCTGCGGGGTTCGTCGGCCATTCGACCATCTTCCATTGTTCTGGTTGTGCTTCTTTCTCCTGTGATTGTATTGATTACTGTGGCAGCAGTCATGGCGCCGGCTGCCTATGCCCAATCGTCCTATCCGGACGGGCGCGTCCTGATGGAGGCCGCTTTCATCCTGGTTTTGTTCCTGGCGGTTGAAGGCAGCCTGTTAGGCTTTCTGCTTAATCAACTGCATGATTTGGCCGGTGAAACCGTCCCGCTGAAATTGCGATTTCTTTCTGCCGTGTTCGTTCTGGTCATGCTTGGTTATCCCCTGTATGATGCGTATAAATCTTATCGTGCCATCCCTGAATATCAAGCCTACGCCGCGGCCTGGGATGCCAGGGATGCCCAGATCAAGGCGGCCTCCCTGGCAGACATAAACCAGGTGCAGGCCACCAGCCTGGAAGCCCCGGGACAGCTGGCAGAGATAAGCACCGA
>CAIKOL010000302.1 GCA_903829085.1 uncultured Anaerolineales bacterium
CACCCTACAACACCCCAAGATCTCGTTTTCCCCTGCCGTGGGGCGGGGATACCCTGGCTCTCTCAAGATACTGCGCTTTTTGCAGTAGACTTTGAGAAAGCCCTGCTTGTCGTCATAACCTGCTTTTCTAACCTAAAATTAATCCAGAATTCATTGACAAAGTCAATTACCGCGTATATACTATAGAAGTCAAGCTCTTGGGTGCCCCCCTCACCCAGGAGCTTGGCGCGTTAAAAGGGGAAATGAGTGCGGTGAGCAGGATGCAATCCATTACCAGGATCCCCTTTACATGCCAGAGCAGTTCGCCGCCAGGAGCAGCCGTTTCGTACACCAACCGGGCGCGCGGGCTTACCTGGCTGTCTTCACCTTGCGCAACGCAGCCAGGGCCAGTAAATTAAATCCCACCGCCCCCAGCACCACAAACCAGAAACCCAACCCGTACAGGCGCGGCGCCAGCAGGTCTGCCACCGCCCGGCCCAGAGAGAGCGCCGCCACATTGAAAGCCATCAGCGTGGCGCGTGCAGATGGCAGCAGTTCGGTCATCAACGGGATGATGCTGACCAGGGTGAACTCGAATGTAATATAAAAGAAGAACAGGCCCACCAGGGCGCCGGCTTCCGTCCGCCCCAGGAAGAACAGGCCCAGCGCCGCCAGGCAGTTGGCTGCCAGCCCCAGGCCGATGGCGCGCGGCTTGCCCAGCCGGTCAACAAAAGCTGCCACCAGCCCCTCGCCACCCAGTTCAGAGAGCCCGATCACGGCCGAGGCTGCGCCCAGGGCCGCGATCTGCAGGCCAAACGATTGCTCAAGCCAGACACCGAAGATGAGATTGACCACCTCGTTGGCCGCACTGGCCAGCAGGCCTACCGCCAGCCCCGCCAGGGCAGGGCTGCTGGTCAGCACCAGGCGGAAATTCGAGGCCGGGCTGTCTGCCGTGGAGGGGGAGCTATCCCGGGGGAGCATGAAGAACATGGTGGCGAAAAGAATCCCGCCCAGCAGAACGAACAGCGGGAAAGGCGCCATCCAGCCGTTGCGGGCGATCATGTAGCCCACCAGCGGGACACCCAGCAGGAAGGCCAGCGACCAGCCAAATTCGGTCACAGCCATCGTCCGGCCGCGGCGGATGTAGGGAATGCGGTCGCCCAGCCAGGCTTGCATGGATGGATCGAAGATGTATTTACCAAGCGTGGAGAGGATGATGGACAGCACCAGGGCCGGGAAGACCGGCCAAAACACCACCAGGGCTGTACCCAGCGTGAACAGCCCGATCCCGAAGAGCATGCCGAACCGTCTTCCCCGCCGGTCGGCCACCGCAGCCGCGAACGGGCCAACAGTCCCAACCAGGCTGCGGGCGGTTAGGACATAGGACATGGTCAGGATATCCACGCCCACACCGCGCGCCAGCACTGCCAGGAAAGGGTAGACCATCCGGTGCAGGGTGTTGATGATGGTGCGGGTGATGGTGAAGGCAACCACCTGCGAAGTAGTCCCGGCCTCTGCACGGGGCGTGGTAGTCCCGGTCTCTGCACGGGACGAAGTAGTCCCGGTCTCTGCACGGGGCGGAATGTTTCCGGTCTCTTTCGGGGGTGGCGCAGATACGTTCTGCTTCACCTGGAGAGCCACCCGCGGGTCATGAAATAAGCCGCCACCAGCGTCAGGAAAATGATCCCAACGAAGAATAATTGCAGTGATAAGATCCCTGAGCTGAAGATCGGGGAGGGCGGCGGATGCATCACGTAAGCCGCTTGCGATAACGCCAACTGCAACGCCGCAAAGAACAATACGTTGGATAGCGAAGTGAACAAGGGCCGCGCCATCAGGGTTAATCCCACCTGGAGCAGCACCCCGGTCACTGCAAAGATGACCGCAATCCGGAAGCGCGGCTCGCTCATGAACAGGCCGTTCCAGGCTGCCTCCATTGCCCATAACGAGAGCGGCAGGGATGTTACCCAGAAAAAGAGGCCGGTGCGCCCCAGCGCGGCAGACCATTGATGCAGCTTTGCGCGGCTTGCCAGGCAGCCCGCCAACCCGACGACAGCCGAAAGTCCAAGAAACACTTCAGCGGTCAACACCCACGCTCCATGCAGGTACACAATGCGCACGTTCGCGCCCAGCGATTGTTCACCGGGGCCAAGCGCCGTCAGCCCGGCAGTCGCCAGGACGGTCAGGATGAACCAGGAGAGCGGGGATTTCAAAACTGACATGCGGGGATTGTACCCGATTATGAAATCCAGGTAATCACCTGCTGATCTACGATCCAGGTTCCATTTACCTTCTTGAGCAGTGCAAAGGTGCCTGCCCCGGCCAGCCAGTGACTCATTATGCCAATATACACCAGCGCCTGGTCGAACGTCGCGTTGAAGCCTACGCGTGAAAGGGTGATGATCCCCGGCGCGTCGGGATATTGTTCATAAAAAACCTGCCATCCATCCCGGTTTTGACTGAACATTTGACTCATCGCGGCCTGGCTCAACACAACGTAGGGACTGCCAAGCTGCATGTCCCCCCGCATAGGAGTAACCGCCGCGTTCCTGGCCTGAAAACTGTCTGAAGTAGCCTGGTCAAGGCCGGCCAGGTCCTGCCCAACCCGTTCGAGGCTGGAGGCCGTATCCCCCACGCCTCCCGGGCTGGTGGCAGTCGTGTCCATGATCACGTAACTGGGAGCCGCATACAGCTTTTGAAGCAGCGCAGCAAAAACGGCCTGTTCATCGGCATCCATTTGCTCCGCCGAAGGCGTGGAGACGGGCGTGGGTGCTGTAGTACAGGCAGCCAGGACAAGCACGAGAAGAACGATAAGAATTTTCCTGAACATGACCAGCTCCGGCATCTAATCTCTCCAAGATTAAGAACGAATTGTATCCGCTTTTGTTCCCCCTGAATATCGTTTCAATATGGATATTGTATCTATCCGAAAATTGTATCACCTCAATAAAGGGGGGAAAGTGGAGTGTTTTTGGCGGGCGAAGCTTGCCAAAAACACTCCACACCCCGGATTTTTGAGAAGATACCGAAAATTATTGAAGAACCGCATTTTGAGTGTGTGCGGTTCCGCCGTGCACACACTCAAAATGCGAACCTCTACTGAATTTTCGGATGGGTCCTTAATCCTCTGCCAGGCGTTCCACTTTTGCCCGCACCAGCCAGGGTGGCAGAAAGGCACAGGCGCCGGTCACGGCCATCCCCGCAATGCCGCCCACCAGGTACCCGCTGACCGGCGGCCACTGCAGGAGGTTGGCAAGTAATAGCGGTCCGATAAATACTCCAAATGCCGCGGGCAGGTAGAGCATGGTCAGGAACTGCCCCAGGCAGCCCAGGCTCCCCGCTGACATTTTACGCGGATCCTCCCACTTGAAATTAGCCCCCAGCACTCCGAATGCCAGCAGGATGCCATTCATCCCGGCCAGGCACAGGGCAACTGCCAGCAGGCTGTATAAAAACCCGCCGAGTGGGATCTTCTGCAGGATCGAAATCCCGGTCAGGAATAACGATCCCAGCGCCAGCGTGGGCAGATAAGCCACCAGGAACTTGGCGATCAGCAAATGACCGGCGCGCACCGGGGCGGCTTTCAAGATCCAGTAGTTCCTGCCCTCGGAAGAGAAAGCCATCCCCGAAAGCCGCGCCAGCAGCCACCAGCCGACGAACAGTGCCATGCCCACATTGGTATAAGCCAGCACGGCGTGCAGGGAATTCATGAACCAGTCGGGCGCTTCACCCTGTCCGGTGGAAAACAGGCTGTTGGAGCGCAGGATCATGATGGAATAAATGACTCCAAAGATAAGCGGGGAGATCAACTGTGACAGGTTGCGCAGGTCCCGCCGCAGCAGCAGGAAATCCTTCCAAACGATGCCCCGCACCGGTGCGGGCAGCCAGCCTGCCAGCCCCAGCACGGTGGCCTCTCTGTTCGTCCCCTCCGTGCCCAGGCTTTCCACCCGGGTGGCTGGATGCACCTTTCCAAGCGGCTTCTTGCGGCGAGCCACCACCTGCATCCCGGCCCAGCCGGAGTAATACCAGCGTTCCGCGGTTGCCAGCGAGAATAAGAAAGCCCCCGCGCATAGCCCCAGGGTCAGGGTCGCCAGCAGGACTCCGCTCAGCCAGTGGCCTTCACCCAGCGCCACCAGTCCCTGCCCGGCCCAATTCAAGGGCAGCCAGGGGGTGTTGAAACGGATCAAAAGGGCAGACAAATTGCTCATTTGATCCCCGGAGACAGGTGTGGAATGCTCAAAAGAGTTGTAAAGGTTCCCGGCTTGCGAGCAGGTAAAAGCCAGGATGGCCCCGAAAAAGCCCAGGATCTCTGCCGCCCGCCGGGCCGGGAAGACACGCGCCACCAGCATGACCAGCAGTGCCGAGAGTCCCGCTGCCGCCAGCGTCAGGGCGACCATGGTCAGCAGGACCAGCGGGTAGTAGACCAGGTTGTAATGCCCGGCCAGGCCCAGCCCATATAACACCGGCAGGCCGAACAGGGCGATCAGCCCGAAATTGGGCAGCACCGCCTGCAGCAGCTTGGTGACAAACACTGCCCGGATGGGTACCGGCGAACTCAACAGGAAATCCATATCGCCGGAGAGGTATAAGGCTTGCAGGAGCACGCCAAAACTGCTCAACAGGATGCCCAGGAATAGCCCGGTAAGGATCAACACCGGCATGGCCTGCAGGAACGGCGCCACATCCACCCCCACGTATTGCGCGATCTGTGGCGAGCGCAGGAAATCGAGCAGCAACCAGCTCAGGAACAGGATCATCCCGGCAAAGGCCAGCAGGCCAAGGCCGGCTATGACCGTGAGGATCTTGCGGCGCAGCCTGGCATGCTTGAAACCGTTGATGCTGATCAGCAGGCGCAGGCGGAGAAGTTTCCAGACCGCTGGCAGGAAGCGGCTGGGAGCGGGCGGCACGATCAGGCTCATTTTAAGATCCCCGCGATCTCAGCTTCCTCGGCGCCCCCTGTCAGACCGAGGAAGATATCTTCCAGGCTGACTTCTCCCGCCTTGCCAAGCGAGCGGAGTTCATCCATCGTGCCCACTGCCACCAGTCCGCCCTTATTAATGATACCGATCCGGTCGCACATGCGCTCGGCTATTTCGAGGATGTGCGTGGACAGGAACACGGCTGCCCCCCGGTCAGCCATTTGGCGCAGGATATCCTTGATCAGCCGCGCCGACTTGGGATCGAGACCCACGGTGGGTTCATCCAGCACCAGCACCTTGGGGTCGTGCATCAACGCCGCGGCCAGGGAAGCCTTCTGCTGCATCCCATGGCTGTACGAGTCAACGGTATCATCAGCCGCTGCGGTCAGGTCGAACATGGCCAACAGCTCGTCGGTGCGCCGGGCCACCTGCTTGCGGTCCAGGTCGTAAAGGTCTCCAACGAATCGCAGCAGTTCGCGCCCGGTCAGCTTGGCATACAGGTTGGGCGTATCGGGCACATAACCGCTGGAGGCCTTGGCAAGCAGCGGCTGGGCCTGCACATCGTACCCGGCCACCTTGACCGTGCCCGAACTGGGCTGCAGCAGGCCAACGATCATCTTGATGGTGGTGGTCTTCCCGGCACCATTTGGGCCCAGGAAACCGAATACCTCGCCCGCGTTCACTTCCAGGCTGATATTATCCACGGCCATCTTGTCGCCAAAGCGTTTCACCAGGTTACGGATCTCGATCAAAGCCAGTCCAGGCATATGGCCTCCAAAGAATGGTAGAGCAGATTTTCAAACGGAACGAGTATCTTCTCAATCAGTGGGGGAGGAGTGTGGGGGTGTGCGGGCGG
>CAIKOL010000303.1 GCA_903829085.1 uncultured Anaerolineales bacterium
CCGTGACGCGAAAGACCGCCTTTATGGCGGTCTTGTGGGCGTGAGACTTGAATATCATCCCCTTTAGGGGGCTCCCGACCTACCATCCCCTTTCGGGGACATCGAATGTGACGCGAAAGACAGGGCTTTCTTAAAGTCTGAAAGCCTTACTGCGTGACTTCGTTTGACATGCTTTGTCAAGCTTGCCTCCCACCTTTCAGGTGGGAAAGAGGAAGAATTGGGGTGTTGGCGTGTTGCTTTGCAACCCGCCAACACCCCAACCCCCTACTTCGTGAAAAGCGTGAGACGGGAGTCAAGTATAATGCGCCCATGAACGTTGTCTCTCAACCACCCCCCGCCTGGCGCCGCCTGCTGACCCTGCTTGGCTGGACGCGTTCCAGCAGCGTACTGCTGGGCGGTTTTTTCCTGATCTGCGGGTTGATCGCCTATGTCTGGTGGCCGTTGGCGCAGGAAGCCATGGCGTATATAGACTGGAGCGGGCCGTGGTGGCGGTACATGGACTGGCTGCTGCTGGGGATATTTGCCTTCATGAGCCTGACCATCATCGCCCATGCCGACCTGAGGCGGGACGCGCTGATCGTCTTCGTTGGCATGCTGGGCGGGCTGGTAATCGAGTCCTGGGGCACGCAGACCAACCTGTGGCATTATTTCACCGCCGAGCGGCCTCCGTTGTGGATCATCCCGGCCTGGCCGATTGCCAGCCTTTCGATCGACCGGATCACAAGGATGTTGGATTGGGAGGTGAAAAGATTAAACACAAAGGGCACCAAGGAGTTCAAAGGAAATGTCCCAGAGGCCTTCGTGTCCCTGGTGTTTAGAATCTTTTATTGGGTTATTTTCACCGGTTTCTACATTCTGATGCTTTATTTTGTGGCCCCGACCTTTGGGAAGTCGTATACGATCATGGCCCTGCTACTGGTGGCGCTGTTAACCCTGACGCCCACGAATTACCGTTACGCGGTCCTGACCTTTTTGGCCGGGACGGGACTGGGCTATTTCCTGGAGGTGTGGGGCACCACCCGCCAGTGCTGGACGTATTACACCTTCCAGACGCCGCCCTTCTTCGCCGTGCTGGCACACGGCATGGCCGCGCTGGCTTTCTGGCGGGCGGGGTTGATGGTGAAGCTGGTATGGGGAAAACTGGCTGTGCCGGTGCTCAGGAAGCTGAGAAATGCCCCCAGCCAGGAAGTTGAACCTTAAACGAATTGGGAGATCAAGCATGCCTGACGAACAGCTTATCCGCCTGGAAAATGCGCCAGAAATACCTGGATTGTCTTTCCGCCCCTTTCGAGGGCAAGGTGATTATGGCTGCATTGCCGATGTGTTGACCATCAGCCAGAGGGCGGACCATTATGAGCGCAGCGTAAGTGCAGAGTATATTGCCAAGGTCTTTGCAACCTCGCTGACCAATTGTGATCCAGCCACTGACATGCTCATGGCTGAAGTGGGGGATAAACTGGTCGGTTATATCCGTGGATGGTGGGAGGCAGAATCGCCCTCCCTGTACCTCTATAAGCACCTGGCGGTTTTATTGCCAGCCTGGCGCAGGCAGGGGATCGGTCATGTCCTGTTGAACTGGATGGAAGGCCGTTTAAAGAACATCGCCGCAGCCCATCCCCCGGAAGCCAGTAAGTTTTTTCAAGTCAGTGTCTCGCAGTTTCAAGAAAACACAGCCATCCTTTTAGAGCGCGCTGGCTATCAGCCAGCCCGGTATTTCTTTGAAATGGTTCGCCCCAGCCTGGAAGATATCCCGGATCTTCCCTTGCCGGATGGGCTGGAAGTCCGCCCCGTGACGCCCGATCAATATCGAGCCATCTGGGATTCGGCGAATGGCTCCGGTCAGGAGGAGTGGGGCAGCTCAGAACCAACCGAAGCGGCGTACCAGGAATGGTTAAAGGATGATCTCTTCCAGCCATCCCTCTGGCAAATCGCCTGGGATACAAGGACCGGCAATCCGGTGGGACATGTACTGACCTATATCCACCATGAAGAGAACCGGCAATTCGACCGGAAGCGCGGCTACACAGAAGGAGTCGGGGTTTCACGGGAATGGCGGCGCCGCGGCCTGGCACGTGCGCTGATCTGTCGCAGTCTGCAGGCGCAAAAAGTTGCTGGTATGACGGAGTCCGCCCTGGTGGCTGACAGCGAGAGCACAAGTGGTGTCACACGACTGTATGAAAGTTGCGGCTTTCAAATAATCAAACGGGATACCGTTTACCGTAAGCCGCTGTACCCCGGTTCGAAACCCGGTCAGGTTTAAAGATCGCAGTCGCGCAGATCGAGTCCATGCGCTGTTATTTTAGTATTAGAATCAAAAACCCCCCGAAATTCCTCGGGGGGTTGATGGTTTTACGGATAAAGCGCCTTGAAATGCGCCACCGTCCCGCTGCCGGCATTGCTGACCCACAGGCCGCCGGAGCCATCGGAAGCGATCCCGCTGGGCAGGTTCAGGCTGCCTGACGAGCAGCCATCCTGCACGTTCAACGCCTGCCCACCGGGGCTGAAGGTGATCAGGCGGCACATTTCAGGATCGGTGACGGTCACGTTGCCACCCTTGTCCACGGTAATGAAGGGCTTGTTCTCCACCGACTGCCCGTACCAACCATCCACTGACCATTGGGCGATGGAGGTATAGTCCAGCCCGGATGGATCGGGGGCAAAGACCTGCACGCGCTGGTTCCAGGTGTCGGTCACATACACATTCCCGGCCGCATCCAGGGCTACTGCCACCGGCTCGTCCAACTGGCCCACGTCCATGCCCGCCGAGCCAAACTGGGCCAGGTATTTCCCATCCCCATCGAAGATCACAATACGTTTGTTGCCGGTGTCGGCTACATACACGTGGCCCTGGGCGTCCACGGCGATACCGCGCGGACCGTAAAAGGCTTCGGGCGCATCGGAAGGCTGCCCGAAGAAGCCCCACATGGTGATGAAGGTGCCATCCGGAGTGAATTTCTGGATGCGATAGTTCCAGGTATCAGCCACGTACACGCTGCCATCCGGTCCCACCGCAACGCCCCACGGCTCGTTAAAGGTGCCACCGGCTGCCGCGCCCTGTGACACATCCGCGCGGCTGCCCCACACCTGGAGCACGCTCCCATCGGGGGCCAGGTGCTGGATGCGGTCATTCATTGAATCGACCACGTACAGGCTTCCATCCGCGGCCACAGCCACGGCGCGCGGCGACTGGAATTGTCCGGATTCAGTTCCGGCAGCGCCAAAAACGAGGTCGGGGGAGGCCGGCACCGTGATGGCAGCATACGGGTCGGCAGGCGTGATCACCGCCTGGGCGCTGGCGCCATACGGCCAGAGCAAAGCGCCGATATCCTTGCGGATGTAGTAATGCATCCGGCTCGCGACACCCCAATCGGTGAGCGTATAGGCCGTGCTATTCCTCAGGGCACCCCATTCGGTGAAGTTGTCATTAAACCAGATCTGGAGCACGGCGCTGCGTACTTTTGCATCCGTGAAGAACGGCTTGATATGCGGCCAGGCATATTCAAGATATCCAAGGATGTTCATCGCCGGCACGGCCTGGTCGGTACCGGCATATTGCGCCTGGAGGGCGCTGATCCGTTCCGACTCGATCGTGCCCCATTTCAGGTTCCAGTAATCCATGTTGGGCCACCACAGGCGCATGCCGGCAAATTCAAAGTAATCCTGCCGCACGACGGGTGTGATCTTGGTCAGGTTTTCATCTCCCACGGCGATCACCAGCGCCCGGCTGGCATCCCGGGTGGGGTTCACGTCAAAGTCGATCTTGTTGGTGAAGCGGCGCATGTACCACCAGTACGGGTAACGCACCTGGTTGTCGTACGCCACCACCATATCGCTGTCGGAGCCGGTGGTGCGGATGGACAGCGTCTCGATCTGGCTGAACAACTCCTTGGGAAGCGGCGCAGCATGGGCATACACCAGGTACTCGGTGGCGTAATCATAATTAATGTAGGCAGCCCGGAAGGCATCCCGGGCGGTCTGCACCGCCAGGAGGCCAAAAAGCACCAGCAAGGCGGTGCGGGCGTAATTTCGGAAACCCCAGGCAGCCACTTTGGGCCAGGAGATGCTCTCCACCGCCCAGCCGATGGCCCAGGCCGTTGACAGGATCATCGGCAGGGCAAGGTGGACGGTCAGCCAGGGCATCTTCTCCCCGGCGTAGGTGAACACCGCCAGGCTGCTGACCGACCAAAAGACCAGCAGCGCCGCCACCGGCACCGGCTGGGCTGCCGCCTGCCCTGCGCCTGTCACCAGCGCATCCGCAGGCGAAGGTTCCAATTGAGGCCTGGTAAAGGGTAACCCGGGCTGGCTCAGCCAGAGACGCCCGAAGGTGGCGATCCCCGCGGCGGTCACTGTCCCCAGGGCTGACAGGAATTCGTACATGGGGATCAAAAGGACAATGTAATAATACAGGGGCTGCCCGCCGCGCGCCACATCCTGCTGTTCGGTCCAGTAACTGAGCGCTCCCACCAGCCCGCCTACGATCCCTTCCGGGTTGGTGAAGAATGTGGAGTAAAGCAGAACGAAGGGCACAAAGAACACAGCCGCGTGGAACAACCACTTGCGCCCGAACCACCACAACCCCAGCGCAACGGCGATGGCAGCCAGCACTGCCGTCACCCCGCCCACCCGCAACATACCCACGCTGGTGTAATCCAGGGCGGTGTATCCCAGCAGCATGATCGGGATGGCACTCATCAGCGGCAGAATAAAAGTTCCCAGCAGGATCAGCAAATCCGCCGCCCGCTCGGATTTGATCCCGGTCCAGCCAATGCCGCGCACCAATTCCACCCCCGACCAGACCAGCGCCCCCACCCCGCCCGCGGCCAGCACGCTCACCAGGATGATCATCAGGCGCACCTGGTCCGCCGGGGTATCTTCAACCGGTTTATGGGTCAGATAGAATCCAGCCGCCCCGGCCAGCAGCGCCACGCTGAGCGCCAGGCCGAGCAGGAAGAATGCCCGCCGCCGCGCCGATTGCCACGGCCGGCGAGAGACCCGGTCGATGAAATAGGCCGCCAGGAAGAGGAACTCCTCTGCTGCGAACATATATGAAGTAGCCTTGTCAGTGAAGTGCAGCGCGTTGATGGCAGTGAACAGGAACAAGACCCAGGTCTCACCGCGCTCAAGGTAGCGCAGGATGGCGTAGATGGTCAGGATGCCCCACAGGACGATATAAGACTCGTTGCGGGCATAGCGGGCGTAGAAGAGGATCAGCGGAGAAATAATGAGCAGCGCCCCCGCCACCAGCGCCCCGGTGCGCCCCAGGTAGCGCCGGAAGGCAAAGATGGCCACCAGGATGGTGGCGATGTCGAGCACAGCCGCCGGGAGGCGGGTGGTGAAATCGTTATCGCCGAAGAGCGCATATGAGAGGGCGATCATGTGGAACTGGAGCGGCCCATGGCTCATCGGGTCGTACTTGAATCCATTGCCTGAATACAGGCTGAAGGAAGGCACCACATGGTTGATCTCGTCATGACTCATGGTGCGCGCCCCCAGGTCATAAAAGCGGGAAACAAGCGCCACCGCTACGAGCAGGACTACCAGCAGGGTTTCCACGTTCAATGGGAACCAGCGTTTCAGGGGGATGTCGAGCATGGATGGTTTTTCAGGTGTGGGCATCATTGCTGTAATTGTACCAAAGATGGGGAAATCGGGATTTGAAATTCGTGATCTTGAAACGACATTTCTGAACCAAACGCTCAGGTGTCAGGGACTCCATCGGGCATACACCGCCTGCGAGAGCAACCTGCCGGCGCTCTTCTCTTCCGTCACCAGCTCGCCGCATTCCAGGTTCCCCCGGTAGCCTTTCATCATCTCTGCCAGGATCGCCTGGGCATGGATGGCTGGCAGTTTGACGGCGTAAACCGTCAGCACCACGAACAGGGGATGGTCGCTCAACACCGCCCGGCAGGCGTGCAGCAACCCGGGCAGGGATTTGTAGACCTCCCACACTTCGCCTTTGGGGCCGCG
>CAIKOL010000304.1 GCA_903829085.1 uncultured Anaerolineales bacterium
AGCATCTCCCAGGCAGTCTTCCAAGGCATATCAGACCCGTAACCGTACCAGCCCAGCCCGGCGTTGTTGACCAGGATATCCACATCGCCATAGCGGTCGGTAACTTCCTGGAACACAGAGGTTCGATCCGACTCCTGCATCAAGTCAGCAGCAATGGCATCCGCCTGCCCTCCGCTCTGCCGGATCTCGGCAGCCAAGCTCTCCAGCCGGTCCAGGCGGCGGGCCACCAGTACCACCTGCATGCCTTCGCGCGCCAGTTTCCTGGCTGTCGCCGCTCCGATACCGGAAGAGGCCCCAGTGACGACTGCAACTTTATCTTTCCAGGCATTCATACCAGTTTTCATTTCATGACCCATAGAGAAACTCTTCCTTGGGCATTTTTACTTTCCTGCCAGCCATGTAAATCCAACCCAACCATGCCCAATGGACCACACTTGCCAGCAGGACAAGCCAGAGGATTTTGTTGTACCCGCCGGCAATCGTGAAGAGGATGTCAGAAAGATGGAACAAAACGATCACAGCAAATACCGGCAGGTCTGTCTTCAAGCTGATGGGATATTTCATCCTGCCACGCCAGAAGACTCCCAGCAAGATGGTCGGGAAGAGCAGGTGGAAGCCCAGCATGACCCATTCGGCATTGCTGCCCTTGGAAAAGAACGGGCCAAGCCAGAGCAGGAACTGGGAGAGTGGGCTGACCATCGTCAGCAGGGCCAGGAAAATCATCAGGAACGGGTACACAATCCCGACCACCGCTTTATAACCGGAGCGTCGGTACCACCAGCGGCCAATCAGAATGAAAATGGTGGCATAGAACATGATCAACATCCAGCCAGGAAAGTTATAGACCGGCACGCCATAGATATTCACTGCCCCCTGTGGCAGCAGCCAGCTCCAACGGCCACTGGTCAGTCCATTCACTGTGAAGACCTGGCGGGTAGTATAAGGATCTAGGGAGAAATCCTGCAACATCCCGAACAACCCGGCAATGAACGGCTTGCACCAGGTGGGGATTTCCATCTTTTCCAGCAACCACAGCACAGTTACCAATACATCCACTTCAAGAAGCGGCACGGATAATGGTACGTCGCCTACCATCAGCAGAGCGTGTCCGTAAACGTACATCTTCTGCACAACGGCGAAATTCTCATAAACGCTGGCATATAGGAAGGCAAAGGCAAGACTCTCTAGCAGGATTGCCACTGGGTGCTTGCTCCTCTTGACAACAAATATCATCACAAACACAGTGACCAGCAAAGTGAGAATATCGGCCAGAAACCAGGGTACCGGAATGGGGGTATTGAAAAGGTATTGCATCGCGCGCCTTTTAAGAAAACGCTAAACAGCCGACTTGATCCGCCGGTTCTCGAAGAACCAGCGCACCGTATCGGTGATCGTTTCAATAGCCGGGCGCGCTCTGTATCCCAGTTCAAGCGCCGCTTTGGCGTGGCTGATATTCGAGTTACTTTGCAGCACTTCCAACGAATAAGGCGTGAAACGCGGCTTGGCTTTTGTCCGCTGGTAGTACCAGGGGGTAAACCTGGCAGCATACTCTGCCAGCGAGAACGGGATCTTGATGCTGGCAAAAGCCTTGCCAGTCACCTCGCGTACTGTCTCCAGCATATAGCGCACGGAGAGTCTCTGCCCGCTCAAGATGTAACTCTCCCCATGGCGGCCATGCGCCTGGGCTGCGATCATTCCGTCGGCCACGTCGCGCACATCCACAAAATCATACGCGCCTTCAACGTAGAACATTGTCTTGGCTTCGGACGCGCTGCGGATGACCTCTCCCAGCTCCGAGCCGCGGAAGTCATACGGACCGATGACCCCCGTAGGGCAAACGATGACCGCGTCCAATCCATCGGCTGCAGCCTTCTGAACCTCCAGGCTGGCCGCGGCTTTTGAACGGTCATACTCGCCGTAAGGGTTGTTCTGGTCGAACCCCAAGGATTCATCCATCGCCACCCCGTGCGGAGCGCGGGCAATGGCATGGATGGAACTGGTGTAAACCAGTCGCTGGATGCTGGCGCGGCGGGCTGCCTCGAGCACGTTGCGCGTCCCCTCGACATTCACTTTCCATACGAACGGGTTTTTGCCCGGCATGATGGAAATGATGCCTGCCAGGTGATAAACGATCTCCACATCATGCATGGCGGATTCAAGCGAGTCCAGGTCGAGTACGTCACCCACCACCTGTTCCACACCCAGATCCTTCAGGGGGGTGGTATCTTCGCCGCGCCAGACAAGAGCGCGGACTTTGTTACCCTGCTCCAGCAGTTTTCGGACGAGAACGTTGCCTATATGTCCGGTTGCACCGGTAACCAAAATCATAACAATCTCCTATCTTCTCTCCTCTTTAAAAGAGAGGCCATGGGGCAGGCTATTTAGCCAACCCATTCAATAAAATTTGTATACTCTCGCGCGCTGTCTTTTCCCAATCCTCGCCGTGCGGATCAAGCACGCCTTGTAAAACCAATCCCACCGCCAGGGAAACGATCACCTGTGCAGCCACGTGCGGGTCGGTTGATTTGAGGGAACCTTCGGAAATCCCATCTTCAACCAGAGTGGCAAAATGCTCCTGGTAATGCCGATATGGAGCAATAATGGCCTTCCAGACCTTCTCATCCCGGCTGGCCTGCAACCAGAACTCCAGGAACATCGGCAGGCGGTCCTCGGCGGCCGCGAATACGCCCGGCAGAAGGTTGGTCATCTCCACTAACGTCTCTGGAACGGTACCCTGGCGAGTGGCACCCATGCCCATATCGATCGTTGTCAGCCAGCCCTGCATAAGCGCCAGAAAGACGGCCTGCTTGGTGGGATAGTGATGGTAAAAAGCACCCTTGCTGACCCCGGCCTCCGCGCAGATATCATCCACGCTGGCAGCGTCATACCCGGCGATGGCAAACCGCCGGACTGCTGCATCCAGGATGCGGGCGCGCGTCTCTTCACTGCGTTGTTGTGGCATGGGTTACTCCTTGACAATAAACATACCGACTAGTCGGTATGTTTATAATAAACCCTTATCCCAGGAATGTCAATCAAGGAATGATTAGAATTAGCTTACAGGTTTCCAGGGGAGGCAAGCCTCAATCAGATCCTCCATATTTCTAAACAAAATCCAAATATCTCTTTGATATTCTAAGGCTGCCAGCTTCCTTGGAATCACCGTGGCGAAGGAAAAAGGGAAACCCAAACCTTTCCATTGCCAGGGAAATTCCAGCAAGTCACAAAGATGTGACATTGGATGATCTGACAAAAAGGAGATCAAAATGAAAAAAATTATCCTTTCCTTCACACTATTCTGCCTCCTGCTTGTACTGGTGGCTTGTGGAGGCACAAGTACTTCCACAAGTACAACGAGTAATTCGACCGGACTATCGCAGCAGGATGAACTCATGCTTGGCACCTTCAAGTTGGAAGATACCGACCAGGCCGTAACCTCGGATCAGGCAGTGCAATTGCTACCACTCTGGCAAACTTTACAGGTTTTGACCGACAGCGGTACTGCTGCAACGGAAGAAATCAATGCAGTCGTTAACCAAATTAACAGCCTCATGACCACACAGCAAATGAACGCGATCACAACAATGGATTTAACGCAACAGGATTTGACTTCACTAATGACTGAGAACGGGCTGACTTCCAACAGTACTGCGGCAAGCAGCACATCCGATACCAGTTCCATTCAAGGATCAATTGCCAATGTTCCCGCCGGAGGTACGGGCGCTTCAACCGCCGGTATTCCTGGCGGAGCAGGTGATCCATCCGCCGCAGCCAGTGGACAGTCTCTCGGCCAGACGCAAGGTAACGCCCCCCAAACGGTCAGCAGCCAATCACAAGGCTCTTCCAGCCAGGCTTCAACCTCCTTATTGAGTGTCTTGATCGAGTTGCTGCAAAAGAAAGTACAATCGTAAATTCTCAATTAACTGGGGGGTGTGCGTGCGGGTTAACTGCACGCACACCCCCACCCCTCCCCTACTTATTGATAAGATACGTACAATTCTAGAAAAAAACAATTAGACGACAGGATGATGGTATTCGATGATGAAACGTATGTCCGAAAATAAAACCCTTGCCAGGATACGGCTTATTCTCCAGGACCGCCGCAAGTTGCTGGTCGCCGGTCTGCTCATCTTCGTACTTGCGATTGGTACGTTCCTGCGTTTTTACCAGCTGGGCGCCACCGGCGATGGCAACCTGTACTATGCCGCCACGGTTAAGAGCATGCTGGCATCCTGGCATAATTTTTTCTTCGCAGCCTTTGAGCCTGGCGGCTCCATCTCGGTGGACAAGCCTCCACTCGGTTTCTGGGTGCAGGCGGTTTCGGCGTATATCCTGGGAATGAATGGATTTGCCCTGGCCCTTCCGAATGCCCTTGCAGGAGTGTTCTCCATATTCATGGTTTATACACTCGTTCGCCGTCCCTTCGGACAATGGGCCGGGCTCCTGGCTGCACTGGCGCTGGCAGTCATGCCGGTGGCTGTTTCCGCCGAACGCAACAACACCATTGACGGGCTGCTGGTCTTCGTGCTCCTGCTGGCAGCCTGGGCTTTCCTCCAGTCGGTTTACACCGGTAAATTGCGCTGGTTGCTCGTGGGTGCAGCCATTGTCGGACTGGGTTTTAATATCAAAATGCTGCAGGCCTACCTGCCTCTGCCGGCATTCTATGCCGTCTATTTCTTTGGTACCAGGCAGAAATGGTGGAAAAGGTTCCTCAATTTGACCCTGGCAACCGTGATCCTGCTGGCAATTTCATTTTCCTGGGCCATTGCCGTTGACCTCGTGCCTGCCTCCAGCCGTCCTTACGTAGACAGTACGGAAAACAATACCGTGATGGAACTAATATTTGGGCACAATGGCATTGAGCGTCTCATCAACTTCCGCCAAGGTTTGGGTCTGGATGATGGGGGCAACGGTCCACAGGCAGGGATCGGGACAGGGCAGGGGCTGCCATCGGGTAATCTTCCCCAAGGTGCACCTCCCGCCGGGCAGAACCCACCTTCCCTGCCACAGGGCAGGCAAACGGGTCAATTTACCCCGCCCGCTCAGTCCAGCATGGTCAATCCGACCGGTCAAAGCGGAGGTGGAGGCAGCATGGACTTCGGAAGTGCCGGGAGCCTGCGCCTGTTCACCGAGCCTTTGGTGGGTGAAGCTTCCTGGTTGCTGCCTTTCGTACTGGGAGGATTGGTTCTCCTGGTCATCGTCTTGTGGAAACGGCCCTTTGACGGGAAACACGCAGCCCTGATCCTGTGGGCCGGCTGGCTGCTCCCTGAAACAATCTATTTCACCTACAGTTCAGGCTTGATGCACGCCTACTATCTCATCATGATGGGTGCTCCGCTCGCCGCGCTGACCGCCATGTCCGGCTGGGCCTTGTGGGAGCTCATCCAGAAACGCAAGCTATTGGGATGGGGTCTGGCCTTCCTGTTGGCCGCCGGGACAATCATCTTCCAGGCTGGCGTTCTGAAAGGCACCAGCAGCGCAGCCCCCTGGGCAGTGGGTATCGCAGTAACGCTACTCATTGCAGGATTGGTCTGCGCAATTGTCAGCAAATTCCGGGTCCGGTTTTCACCGATGGCAATCGCTCTCCTGATGGTCGCCATGCTGGTCGCACCGGCGCTCTGGTCTGCACAAACCACGTTCAACGCCACCCCCAACACCGCCCTGCCTTATGCCGGCCCTGCAGCCGTAGCCATGCAGGGAATGCCCGGCGGAATCCAGGGCGCTGGCAACGGGAATGGAAGTGGGAACAGCAACGCGGGTGGCAACCAGGCCCTGCTGGACTACCTGCTGACCAATACCAAACCGGGTACTTATCTCCTGGCTACCGACCGCGCCCAGGACGCCGCCACCTATATCCTGGAAACTGGGCGTCCCGTGTTGACCTTTGGCGGTTTTCTGGGTGAGTACCAGGAAGTTACGGTGGACCAGTTGGCAGCCCTGGTCGCAAGTGGCCAACTGCGCTTTATCCTCAGTTCGAAGGTACAACAAACCCAGGAACTCTCCACGTGGGTTGACCAGAACTGCACGATCGTGGACTTACCCAGACTAACGAATGCCACCAACTCCACGAACAACCTGCCAGCCAACCAGCAGCAGGGCTCCAGCCTGTATGATTGCGGAGGCTAGACTCTTTGGGAATCTCCGTGAAGTAGGGAAAGAGAAGGGGGTGTTGGGTGCTGCGCCCGCCATCACCCCCTGTTTCCTGCCTCACTACGCTAATTCCCAAAGGACTGACTTTATTAAATGAGCCCTATTCCTGAAATGGTCTATAATATTCTTGAGGTGACTGGAAATGCCAAAAACCATCCTCGTCGTTGACGATAAAGCCAATATCCGCAACCTGGTACGCGAATACCTGGAAGCAGAAAATTTCCGCGCGGTCACAGCCAGCAATGGGCGTGAAGCCCTCTACGCTGCCCGCCAGGAAAAACCTGACCTGATCCTGCTCGACATCATGATGCCCGAAATGAGCGGCTATGATTTCCTGAAGACCTACCGCAAGGAGCGCGAGACGCCCATCATCCTGCTGACCGCAAAGATGGAAGAAACCGACAAAGTGCTCGGTCTCGAACTGGGTGCGGACGATTACGTGACCAAACCATTTGGTATGAAGGAACTGGTGGCACGCATCAACGCGGTTTTACGGCGCGCCGGGCACCCGGTTGCAGATGCGCAGGTGCTGGCGGTCGGCGGCATTCGGATTGACAAGGAATGCCGTACGGTGACCACATGCGGGCAGTCTGTCAACCTGACGCCATCTGAATTTGATCTCCTTTACATTCTTATGTCCGCTCCCGGGCGGGTATTCTCCCGCTCCGACCTGCTGCTAAAGTTGCAGGGCATCACCTTAGAAGGCGTGGAGCGAACGATTGATGTTCATATCCGCAACCTGCGTCTCAAGATCGAACCCGAACCGGCCCAACCTCACTACATCGAGACTGTTTTTGGCGTCGGTTACCGCTTTGCAACGGAGTAACATGACCCGCTCAATTACCACCAAGTTCATCCTGGCATTCCTGCTGGTAGGCCTGATCGTCATTGGGCTGGCGGCGGTTTTCATCTGGGGGACAACCTCGCTTGAGTTCAACAATTACCTGCAGGATCAACGCCAGAACACTTTTGTTGCCGCGGCAAAGGCGTTTTTTGAGCAAAACAATTCCTGGGATGGCGTGGAGGCTGCCCTTCTGCAGCAAGGAGTTCTCCAGGTGCCACCCCAACCCGGTGGAAATCAGCCTCCCCCGTTCGCCTTGCTGGATGCCAACCGGGTTGTCATCATCTCTAGCGGTCCCTATCTGAGCGGGCAGACCGTGCCGGTTGGTTCTCCCGGGCAGGAGCTCCCGATCAAGGTCAATGGAAACCTGGTCGGGACCGTGATCGCCTCGGGACAGCCCTTGATCAGGAACACGGTTGAACAACAATACATCAACAACATCAACCGGGCGCTGCTCATCGCGGCCCTGGGTGGCACGTTGATCGCCCTGATTTTAGGAATTTTGCTGGCGCGCACGCTCACCCGCCCGGTCAATGAATTGACTTCCGCCACCCGGGCAATGGCGCGCGGCGAACTTGAACAGCAAGTGCCTGTGCGCTCGAAGGATGAATTGGGTGAACTGGCTGCCTCGTTCAATCAAATGAGCACCGACCTGGCGCGCGCCAACCAATCCCGCCGCCAGATGACCGCGGATATTGCCCACGACCTGCGGTCCCCGCTGACGGTCATTGGGGGCTACGCTGAATCGATGCGCGACGGGGTGCTGAAACCCACCCCTGAGCGGTTCGACACCATCCACACCGAAGTCCAGCACCTCCAGCGCCTGGTGGAAGATCTGCGTACGCTCTCCCAGGCAGATGCAAAGGAATTGAGCCTGAACCGGGAGCCGGTATCCCCCTCTGCCTTGCTGGAACGAATGGCGCAATCCTACCGTCCACTGGCAACCAAACAGGGAATCAGCCTGAAAACCGAATCAGAAACCGGCCTGCCCGATCTCCAGGCAGACCCCGAACGGCTGGCGCAGGTATTCGGGAATCTCATCAGCAATTCCCTGCTTCATACACCTCAGGAAGGGGAAATCATCCTTTTTGCCCGCCAGGAACAAAAGGAAATCGTTCTGGGAGTACAGGATAACGGATCTGGGATTGCCCCCGAACTCCTGCCTTACATCTTCGAACGCTTCCGGCGCGGCGACCCATCCCGTCAAGACGGGGGGTCGGGTCTGGGATTAGCCATCGCCAAAGCCATTGTCGAACTGCACGGCGGAAGCATTTCCGCAGAAAGCAATCCCAGCCAGGGGACTACGGTGAGTATCAGATTACCCAAATAAAAAGCGGGCAGACCCTTGCATGGCGGTCTGCCCGTGCATTTTTATCGCCGGCTTGTCCAGTCTACCCCTTGGGCTGCTGCTGGGTGATGCAGTGAACGTTGCCTCCGCCTAGAAGAATTTCGCGGGCGGGCACGCCCACCACCTTGCGGTCCGGCATGGCCTTCTGTAATGTCGCCCGCGCAGGTTCATCATGGGGATCATTGAAGGTCGGCAGGATGGCTCCCCCATTACACAGGTAAAAGTTGATATAACTGGCAGCCATCCGGGCACCGGGCTGGCGCGGCTGGGTGCCATCCACGGCGTCCACGCCATCAGCTTCTTCTGCAGCAATGATCACCGGGTCGGGCTGGTGGATTTTGAGCACTTCCAACCTGCGCCCTTTCGCATCCAGGGCTTTACCCAGGCGCTCAAAGGCATCCTTCGAGATGGGGTATTGCGGGTCGTTGTGGTCATCGGTCCAGGTGAGAGCCACCAACCCAGGCCGCAGAAAACAAGCAATATTGTCCACGTGGCCGTTCGTCTCGTCGTTGTACACGCCCGCTCCCAGCCAGACCACCTTTGACACACCGGTGTAATCCATCAGGTATTGTTCGATCTCTTCCTTTGTGAATTCCGGGTTGCGGTTTTCGTTGAGCAGGCATTCCTCGGTGGTCAGCAGTGTGCCTTCGCCGTCCACATGGATGGAACCCCCTTCCAGTACCAGGGGGGCTCGGTAACGATCCACGCCTTCCAGGTCAGCCACCTTGCGGGCCACCAGGTCGTCCAGATCCCAGGGAAAATACAGGCCGCCCTTCAGCCCACCCCAGGCGTTGAAGACCCAATCCACCAACCGGACTTCACCACTGCCATTGACCACAAACGTCGGGCCGCAATCCCGCATCCAGGCGTCGTTATTGGAGAGCTCAACCACCCGCACCTGCGGCGGGAGCAGGCCGCGCGCGTTCTGGAACTGGCCCTGGTTGACGCCCATGGTCAGCGGCTCAAAGCGGGAGATGGCTTCAGCTACTGCCACATAGGCTTTTTGAGCAGGTTTGGCTCCCAGCCTCCAGTTATCCGTTCGTTCAGGCCACAGCATCCAGGTACGGGTATGCGCTGCCCATTCCGAGGGCATGTGAAAACCATCCGCGCGCGGGTTCGAATTGCAGAGTTGAGTCATTCTTGCCTACCTCTTCTTGGTGACCAGCAGGAGGACTTCGCCAATGATTAATGTCACCAGGACACCCAGCAGGATGGGAGTGGCATAAGCCCAATCCATTGGCGTTCCCGGCACCCAAAGGAAGAAGATGATGGCCTGGAGAACGAAGATCATGCAGATGATGGATACGATCCAGGCAAAAACCTTGCCACCCGGAAACCGGTAAGGGCGTTTGGCTCCGGGGTCGGAGCTGCGCAGTTTCAGGAAGGCAGGGAAGAGAATCAGGTAGGGCAGCAGGAAAATAATGGAACTGAAGGCAAAGAGCGTCCAGAATAGATCCTCGTTGCTGCCAGCCATGAAGCCATAGATGATGATCACCAGGGTCGAGACAACGCCGGTGATGATGTAGGCGCCAACGGGCGTCTTATTGACCGGGTGCAGCTTTCCAAAAACAGCTGGCAGGGTGCCTTCCTCGGCTGCTTGGGCAGCGGTGCGATTGGCGCCCATTGTCCAGGTGACCATGTTGGCGAAAAAGGTGTACAGGGCACCGATTCCCAGGATGGTCACGACCACGCTGGCAAAGGTGGAAGTGCCAAGGATCGCCTTGAGGGTATCCACAATTCCGGAAACCAGGCCAAGCTGATCGAGCGGCAAAGCCAGCAGCATACCAACAGTGGCGAACAGATAGAAGAATGCGATCAAGGCACCGGCAGTGATGATGGCCTTGGGAATGTCGCGGCCCGGGTTTTTCATCTCTTCACCCGCTCCGGACATGAGTTCGAAGCCGAGGAAGTTGTAGACAATGACCGGCAGGAACATAAGGCCCACATTCCAGGTAGGCAGCAAGGCTTTGATCGACAGATCGTTGGCCACCCCGTTGCGGACTGCAAATACGATCCCGCCGATCCCCAGTACCAGGATAATGAGTGCTTTAAGGATGGCGCCCAGGTTCGGTACCCACTTTCCCACTTCCAGTGTGATGATACCCACCAGCACTGTGACCCAGGTCATCACGATACCGATGACAATGATCCACGACAGGCTCATGTCAGGAAAGAAAAGTTGGGAAAATACACCTGCGAAGAGCACATAAACGGATGGCATCCACAAGGCCACATTGATCCAGTAGTACCAGGTGGTACGGGCGGCCCACTTCTCGCCAAAGGCGCGCCGCACCCACACATAGATGCCGCCCTGCTCCGGATAAGTGGACCCAAGCTCGGCGGTGATCAACCCGTAGGGAATAAAGAACAACACCAGCGTGATGATATACCAGGTGATGGTCGAAGCCCCGATCGAGGCGGATGCACCCAGTGTGTCCAGCACAATAATGGCGCAAATGGAGAACAGGGTCATATCCAGCCCCCGCAGGACTTTCTTGAATCCAGTTGACTTGGTTTCAGCGGTCATTATTTTCTCCTCTCTGATGTCTAATTCCCGAATTTCGGGTCATTCAAAAGCGCCTCAATCCGGCCCTTGTGGAAGGCTTTCAATTCCTCCGCAGGTCGTTTCAGGCGCGGGTACACAAAATAGACCAACAGTCCTTTCTCGGTATGCAGGCGGTTCTCAGATTGGTCAAAGATGATCGAGCGTGCATGGTCCAACACTTCGTCGGTGGCCTCCACCCCGCGCGAGGCCGGCAGGCAGTGCATGAACTTGCAGTGGGAAGGGGCTTTTTCGAACAGGGTTTTATTCACCTGGAAGTCGGGCATGAACGCCGCGCGCCGTTCTGGGATCTGGTCTTCCTGTCCCACCCACCACCACAGGTCGGTGTAGATAAAGTCTGCCTCACGAACTGCCGCCAGCGGATCATCCGTGACCGTGAGCTGGCCACCCGATTCCTGGCAGTTTTTCTGCGCCCAGGCCTGCCATTCTGCAGGCGCCTGGTATTTCCTGGGCGCGGCGTGGGTAAAGTGCATGCCCATTTGGGTGCAGATCAGCATTAACGATGAAAGCACATTGGTGGCATCGCCAATGAAGGTCACGTTCAAGTCTTCCAGTTTCTTCCCGGCGGGCAGATGCTCCAGCATGGTCATCACGTCACAGACCACCTGGGTGGGATGGTTGTAATCCGTCAACCCGTTGATGACCGGCACATCGGCATATTTTGCCAGTTCGGTGACCGTGACATGCTTCAGGGCGCGCGCCTCGATGACGTCGCACATGCGCGAGAGGACTTTGGCCGTGTCATACATGGACTCTCGCACGCCGAGGTGGATCTCGCCCGGTTTCAGGTACAGGGCGTGCCCGCCCAGCTCGGTCATGGCCACCTCGAACGAAACGCGTGTGCGGGTGGAAGGTTCCTCAAAGATCATCGCCAGGGAGGCATCCTGCAGCAGTTTTGGAGTGCAGCCCTGCTTGTCGGCCGCCTTGATCTGGCGGGTGAGTTCAATGATGTCGAGCAGTTCCTTCTTGGTAAAGTCTTGGGTGTCAATAAAGTGGCGGAGCATGGGGAATCCTTTCCTTAAAGAAATGCCTCAACCATTCCCCCCTTTCCCTTGTTCGGGAAGGGAGTTGGAGATGAGGAAAAATCTTCCTTTTTCGGCATCCATTCGTCAATGTTTCGCAGGATGCGCGGCACCAGCGCATAGCGGATCACTTTCACACCGGGGATATCCGGCAGGGTGCGTCCCAGGAACTGGCGCAATTCCTCATTATCTTTAAAACGCGCTTCGATGGAGATTTCACGCGTTCCCTGCCCGAGAGCCAGATAGGTCACTTCAGCCATGGACATGAGCTGTTCAAGGATGGCAGGCTCAAGTTCAGTCTCGATTTCGAGGAAGATATCGGCCGCGGTGAGATAATCAAAAGCGGCCGGATCCAGGATGGCCGTTAAACGGATGACGCCATCCTCGACCAGCCGTTCAATGCGCTTGCGGATGGTGCGCTCGTTGGCGCCTGTCCTGCGGGCGATGTCCGAGGCAGGGACGCGCGCATCGGTATGCAGAGTCTGGATGATTTGATAATCGAGTTCGTCAAGACGGTTCTTACGAGATGGCATTAAGTTATTCCGTTTCGGAACTACATAATTCCGATTACGTTATTATTGTACAAAATTCTGGTTCTGAAGAATAGTGCCAAATGTCATATTTTTTTCAAAAAGCCCGGGTCACGGGAAGGTTCCATAAAAAGGAAACAGATACCCCAAATCTTCCCCGGTTTCAAGTCGATTTCAAAAGAACCTATTGCCCACTTCGCTCAAAAAAGCGTAAAATAGGGTATCTTCTCAAAAAAAGGGCAGGATCTGGGGTGTGCGGGCGGCTTCGCCGCCCACACACCCCACGCCCCAAGTTATTGAGAGGATACAAAATAGGAAAGTTACTGAACGGAGTATATTTCAAGGAGTTGTACCCATGGGAAAGAATGTTGCTGTCCTGACCGATAGCACTGCGAGTATTCCCGAAGCGATGTTGCAGGAATTGGACATCCGCACAGTGGCGTACTACATTCACCGCGGTCAGGAGGTGCTGCGCGACCTGGTTACCATCCAGCGCGAGGAGTTCCTGAACTGGCTGATCACTGCCAAGGTGCTTCCCACCACCGCCAGTCCCGGTCCCGGTGATTATTTCGAGGCCTACGGATCGCTGGTGGAAGAAGGCCACACTGAGATTATCAGTCTCCATATGACCTCAAAAGGCAGCGGCGCTTATCAAGCCGCGCGGTTGGCCCAATCCATGATGCAAGAGAAGGATCCTGCGGTGCACGTTGAGGTGGTCGACACGCGCAATGTCTCCCTTTGCCAGGGGTGGATGGCGATCGAAGCAGCCCGCTCCGCCCTGGCAGGCTTGCGCCTCGAAGAAGTGGTGGGAAAAGTCAAACGCATGATCCCGGTGACCCATATGATCCAGACTGCGGATACGCTCAAATATCTTTACATGGGCGGACGCATCGGAAAGGCCACCAACCTGCTCGGTTCGCTGCTCAATATCAAGCCACTGATCGGCATGGAAGACGGTGAGATCATCCCACTGGGTGTGACCCGTGGCCGCGGCCATGCCTACCAGGCTATTGTTGAAAAAGTGGAAGAGACTCTGGGCAGGAGCAAGGCCAGGATCGCTTATGTCCACGCCGGGGCAAAGCAGGATGTTGAAAAGCTCAGGCAACTGGTGGAGGCTAAAGTGGATGTGGTCGAATCCTTTATTGCCGAACTCTCCCCTGCCCTGGCTGTCCACAGCGGGCCGGGCACAGCTGGACTGTGTTTTCTACCAGAAATCTAAACCAAATTCCCCAATAAGGACGGGCAGGTTGCCATGGCAACCTGCCCGTCCTTATTTATCAACCCGGTGGGAGAGTGAACATCCGTCAACAATCGCAGGCAACTTCCTTGCGGCCTGTCAGGGCGGCGCGGAGCATGGCGCTGGCGCAGCCCACGCCGCTTTCCACCGTGATGGCATTCTGGATGCAGTTCTTCTGGCAGGCACCGCATTCCATGCAGGCAGACGGCCGAACCAGCACGGCCTTACGTCCATCCATCTCGAATACAGCATGCGGGCAGACGGCTACGCATACGGCGCATCCATTGCACAACTCCGCGTCATAGGCGAGCGTATTGACTTCATAAGCATTCAGCATGATCGTTCTCCCATCAATGAATGAAAACAACAACAACTGCAAGCAGGATGCCAATTCCAAAAGTCCAGGCCATGGCCGGAATGTAAGAAAACATCTCCCGCTTCACACCGCTGCGCGAAGTGAATGTGCTTGAGCCAGTAAAGTTGAGCGCCAGGAAAGCCGTTGCGGCCGGCATGGCCAGCAGGTATTCCAGCGCCTGCCCCACCTGCCGATACCAGCTCCAGCCAGGGTGACCCAGGAATGCAGAAGCGGTAAAAGGCAGTGCTGCCAGTCCGCCCAGGAGAAAACCCTTGGTGCTGAAGTTGTGCGTTGGCAGCCAGGGCAAAAGAATGGGGAACAGGACAATCCCGGCAAAGACAGCCACCAGCGCCGCCAGGCTGGAGACCCATTCACCCAGGAAGAAAAGCACCACCGCGGCCAGCAGGGTGGGCAGGAAGGTTTGAACAACATCCACCGGGATCAGCACCAGCCGGTCACTCAGGGGAAATTCCACGCGCCGCATCTCTGCGTTGGCAGTATGGGTTTTAAGATATTCGGGCAGGTCTGCCGCCCGCACCGGGCCGTATTCCACCCAGAAGCCGGTTCGCTTTTTGACCTCGTGGGCAGCCACTCCGGGAGCGCCCAACTGGGGCAGGATCAATTTCCGGTGCTGAACCACCTCGCCCAGCCGCGCGATCATGACCCTGCGCACGATTTCATCCGTGCCAAAGGTGCCTTTTCCCGCCGCGCACCAGACGTTGACCCCCTTGGTGTCCAGCACCAGGATATAACCGTCCTGCCCTTCCAGGGAACTGCGCAAGGCGTCAAAACTGAGCGTGTAGTTGGCGGACACAAAGACCGGTGAATCGGGTGTGGGATTCCCCAGGGCATACAGTCCGGGTTCAACGCGGTGTTCGCCACGTTTATATCCCACCCGCGCCAGGAAATGGTCCCAGCGGTCCCGGGTAGACAGATGGCTATTGGTCGGGAATATTTTCGGTGTTGCAGTGATGGAAGCCAGATCGATCATAAGTTACTCAACTCCTTTTCCATTGAGAACCAGGGGGTATGGGTTAATTGAACCCATTCCCCACTTTTTCTTTCAAGCCGGGCTTAATGGCAGTGATCTTGTGTGGAACGATCATCGTTCGATCAATTTTATCCCAGTCCCGGATGTCGGTCAGGATTTGTTGCTTCGTGATTTCCTTCGGCGATCTGACGTGACCGCTATCAACTGCCTTCATGACTGCTTCAAAGTTCGGTTCGATGCGGATTGCGATAAATCCGGCCTCGCTCAAATCCTTATTATATGTCTTGTCCGTCAACGCGCCGGCAGTGCAGCCGCACCAATCCTTCCCTTTGCCCGCTTCTTGAGAGAGCGGATGGTTGGTCACCATATCTGAAACGGCTATGCGCCCTCCGGGCTTCAGCACCCGCATCATTTCACGGAAAACCTGGGGCTTGTCAGGCGAAAGGTTGATCACGCAGTTCGAGATGATCACGTCTATACTGTTATCTTCCACAGGCAGGGCCTCCAGATAGCCTTCCCTGAACTCCACATTTTGAAAGCTTACGCGCTCCGCATTGCTCCTGGCGCGTGCGAGCATCTCCGGGGTCATATCCACGCCAATGACATGTCCGCTTGGTCCAACCTGCCTTGCTGCCAGGAAGCAATCCAGGCCGCCGCCGGAGCCCAGGTCGAGCACGGTTTCGCCGGGTTGAAGCCTTGCCAGGCTGATGGGATCGCCGCTGCCGGCAGTGAAATTTGCCACTTCTGCCGGCAGGCCGGCTAGTAATTCCGCCGGGTAGAGCTCGTTCTGGATTTTTTCAGGGTTGGTAGAGGTTCCACAGCAGGTGCTGGCTGCGTTGGATGGTTCGCAACAGGAACCGGCTTCACGTGCCACGTTGCCATAGTATTCCTGCACTGCCTGGTGGGTGGGGGTAGGGGTTTGTGTCGTCATTTTCTTCTCCTTATATAGATGATTGTCTATATGTTTGGTCAAAATTATCGGGACGCTTGAAAGAGTATCCTGCGTCCCTCTATTTACAATCGACTACGATCTTGATCATCTTGACCGCCCGGGCGGTCTCGGTTTCCGGCGCAAAGTTGAGCACCAGGGTACCACAGCAGTTCGCCAGGCATTCCTGGTTGAGCGAATAGAAGGTTTGTTTGCCTTCTTCCCGCGCACTGACCAACCCAGCCTCCCGCAGGATGGCCAGGTGATGCGAGACGGTCGGCTGGGTCACGTTCAAATGCTCGACGATCTCGTTGACTGACAGCCACTTGCAGCAGACCAGAGCCATGATCTTTTGCCGTGTGTCGTCAGCCAGGGCTTTGGCGAATTCGACCGGTTGCAATTTTTCCATATTGATAGACGTCTATTTGATATTATATAGATAACTGTCTATTTGTCAAGGGAGAAGAACATTTTCAAGATACGGTAATATTTTTCATCTACACCAGCTCAAAAGTGCCTCGCTGGCGGGTCACGCGCAAACGGTAGCCGAAGGTCAGCCATGCAACCGCACTGTAGACCAGTGCGATCAAGATTTCCTTCCCGATCAAAGGCAATACACTGGCATAGGTGGCCCCATCGACCAGCGCCCGGACTGCCTGGAGCCCGTGGGTCACGGGCAGGAGATTACCAACTATCTGGACCGCAGGAGGCAGGGCACTGGTGGGAATATTTACCCCGCAGAAGATGATCATGGCGTAGGCAAGCAAATTGCAGATCATAAATCCATACCGGATGGGAAGGGAGAACGCTCCGATGCACCACCCCAGCGCGCTTGCAGAGGCGATGATGATCAGGATAACCGGGATTGAACGCATCAGGTTCATAAATGCGATATTAACGTGGAGAACCGGGACGAGTACGGAAAAGGTCACTGCCGAAGCGATCAGCGCATCACCATAATAAGACATGCTTTTCCCGAGCATGTTCGGGAACCAGTTGGCCGGGGCGGCGATCAGGTATTGGAAGGTGTCATTCCATTTCTCCCCCTCGATCACCTCTTCCATGGATAACATTACCATGAACACGGCAATCTGGATCGCATTGCCGATCAGGGCGAAGCGGGCAAAGGGTTCGCCCCCGGCTGCCTTGGCCAGAAGCACAAAGAAAAGGGATTGCAGCAGGATCCGGGGAATGCGGAAACCGAAGTAGACGGTTGGCGTCAGTTCCACCAGGTAGGTTGCCCAAGAAGCGCGGGCTCCACTCCAAAATAAGCGCAAGTTTGTGCGCATCACCACTGCTCCAGGGTGCCGGCACGCAGGGCCAGGTATTCCACTCTCTTGTAAAGTATTCGGGCAATCACCAGGTAGATGATGGACAGACCGACGATCACCAGGTAATTGGGCAGCATATTTCCACCCGACCCGGAAGCCGCTTCGTTCAAAATGATATTTCCCCAGGTGGGGGTCAAGAACTGCGAGAGAGGCCGCGTCCATAACGGCAACAGGGTGAGCGGGATTGACAGGCCGGACAGGATGTAGACCGGGAAATTGGCTACCGAAACAAACTCACCTGCATTGCGGGTAAGGATGAATAGCGAGCCAAAAACAAGTCCCAGGCATGTGATGGAAACGATTATCAGGATCAACCCGATCAGGAACGCCAGCGGGTTGCTGATCCCGATCGGTAAATGGAAGGCGAGCATGCCGGTCAGGAAAGTGATCCCCATGGCGAAAACAGACGTGATGGCGTTTGCAAAACTCTTGCCCAGCAGGATGAGCAGCAGGGAACTCGGGGTCGCCATGATCAGGGAAAGGGTTCCGGTGCGGCGTTCGCCCCGGATGATCTCGCCGGAAGTGAACAGGTTGTTGTTCCAGATGGCGATCAGCCCGGTTCCTGTGATGGCAAACAACCCGAAGTCCGGTTTATTTCCATACAGGTATGTGCCAACTGAGATGATGGTAAATATGACCGGCTGAATGAACAGAGTTGAAATAAAGTCACTGGATATGACATTACTCTTCATCTGGAGAATGACTGAATTCCGAAGTATCCTGAAAGTGGACCGGAAATTGGCCATTTTCATCTTTACACCTTTTTCGATTCCTCTCCCACCAATTTCACATACGCGTCTTCCAGGGTTGGCTGTCGGGTGACCACCTTGCGCACCTGCACACCTTCCAATATCCCCAGGAACTCCTTGACCAACTCTGCCCCAGCCGGCGCCTGGATCTGCACCAACTGGCTGTGTTCCAGGCGCTCTATGTTCACTGCCTGGACAGACGGATGGGCACGCAGCTTTAAGATCAGCTCCTCGGGAATCCCGAAGCATTCGATCTCCACCACTTCCAGGTTGGCGACCACCTTTTTGAGGGCGGAGGGCGTGTCCATCACCAGGATCTTACCTTTGTTCATGATTGCCACCCGGTTGCAGAGGGCATCGATCTCGAACATATAGTGCGAGGTCAGGAAGATGGTCTTTCCGGCTTGATTCAAGCCGCGGATCACCTCGCGCAGGTCGCGCGCTGCCAGCGGATCCAGGCCGATGGTCGGCTCATCGAGGAAGAGCAATTCCGGATCATGGATCAGCCCGCGGGCAATGTGCAGGCGCTGCTTCATGCCGCGCGAGTAACCTTCGATGCGCTCGTTAGCTCGGTCCGTCAGCCCGACCATTTCAAGCAGTTCGGGGATGCGTCGTTTCGCCACTTCTGGTGGGACCTTGTACAGGTCGGCAAAGTATTGCAAGTTGTCGCGCCCCGAAAGCCTCCAATACAGACCACGCTCTCCCCCAAACACCAGGCCGATGCGCGGCCGGATCTGCTTGACCCCCTTGACAATATCCAGCCCAAAGACCTGGGCTGTGCCGGAGGTGGGCAGGAGCACGGTCGCCAGGATGCGCGTGATGGTGGTTTTCCCGGCACCATTTGGACCCAGCAACCCGAACAGTTCACCGCTCTGGATGGAAAGATCGACGCCATCCAGGGCTACGATCTCTTTTTTCTTCCGGCGTATGATCCCGGTGATGGTTTGATAAGTCCGGCGAAGATTCTCAGTGAAGATGATAGTCAAGGGGTTAACACTCCGTTTGCTTTGACGCTGAAATCGCCAATCTCGAGTTTTGACCGCCACAATCCCACCCATCACCAATAAAAGCCCTGAGATATGCCCCCATTATAAAGAAACTCCAGGGCAGGTCAAGTACCCTATTCTTATATTTCCTATAAACTATCTCTTCGGCTCGTAGGAAATGGGCCCGCTCAATCACGCTTTGATCGATTGACAATATCAATGTCTGCCAGGATAAATCCAAACGCAAGACCAGCCAACGGGGTGAGCCTGTTTTCTTTCCTTCTAATCTTGCCGCCTGGAAAGATCAAGACCGCGGCAACAGCCAGGACTGCAATGGAAACGGCGATGTAGATAGGTGAAGTATTCATATATCCTCCTTTCCCGTTCTTCTTACCTCCCCACCAGCGCCCGGAAATACACCTTAATGTTGAACGCCTGCCCCGAGAGCAACGTCTGCGCCCGGAACATGCCAGACACCAGGCGCACGATCAATACAGCAGTACCCGCCAGCAATGCTGCCGCCAGCCAGGGCTGCCACCAGGCCACCCCGCCTGCTGAAAGGCGGGCCATCATCGCCACCGGCGCGGACAGCGGGAACAGGCTCAGGAAGACAGCGATACCCCCGTTGGGGGCTTGCATAAAGACACTGCTGCTAAGAAAGAGTGGCACCATCAGCGGCAGCGTAATGATGAACGTGGCTTGCGAGGCTTCGCGCAGGTTGGGAGCCAGCGCCCCCAGTCCCGCCATCAAGCTAGCATACACCGCGTAGCCCAACACGAAGAAAAGCAGTCCCCATAGCAGGAACGAGATCGGCAGGTGAATATCAGCAGGCAGGTGGAAGGTTTGGCCGCTCAGGTTCAGCAGGATATAACTGGTGCCGAACCAGAACAGGGTCTGCCCCAACCCGATGATACCCAGCCCGAGAATCTTACCGGTCAGCAATTGAGGCGGCGTGACCGAAGTCAGCAACACTTCCATCACCCGGTTTTCCTTTTCCTTGGAAATGTTGCTGAGCAGCAGGCTGGCCGAACCGACAATGAGCATATAAAAGATGATCGTGATGATGTACGGGGTCCAATACGCCAGGGGATTATTCTCATCCGGGGCGGTAGCCACCGCCAGGGAAGTCTCATCTACTTTTAAAGGCCCGTTCACCAGGTTGGCGAACACCCAGTTCCCACCCACCAGGTTAACCTGTAGCACCCAGGTGAACAAGGTCGACTGGGCGCTGCTGGTGGAAAGCGGGTTGAGATCGGGACGGATGGACGTGATCTTTCCGGTCTGCAGGTAATCGGCCGGTACGATATAGAAAGCGGAAATTTCACCCGCTGCCAGTGCCTGGCGGGCGGAGCTCTCGTCGGGGTAAGCCACGAAACTGCCTGCCGGAACGCTCTCCGGGATCTGGCGGATGAGCCCGCTCAGGTCCACGTAGCCTTCGGGGCGCATGTCCTGAGGGCCGCTGACCACCTGGCTTATCGCCTGGGATGCGCTCGCATTTTTATTGATCGCCCCCACCCCTGCAAAGATCAACGCCCCCACCAGCGGGAGTCCCACCAGCGCCAGCCAGAAGGATGGACGGCTGATGAGAGTGATAAGTTCATTTTTAAGAACCAGCAGAATTTTCTTCATGGTTGCATTTCTTTCTTTGCTATAACAGAAAACCCATCTAAAACTGGCGCCTTTGGTTTTCAGGCTTTCGCAAAAACTTCCCGCCACTTCAGCCGCTTCCCGTAACGCAGCATCCCCAGCCTGAAAGCACGCCCGGCCAGCCAGATGGCTCCGGCTGCACATAACACCTGGATGGCCGCACACAGGGCAATCTGCCAAGCTGGCAGGATGGTCAATCCATCCCGCATGAGCATGGTCAGCGGCGCGGTCAGTGGAAACAGGCTCAACCCGAGCGCCAGCGGCGAATTGGGATTGCTCATCAGCAGGCCGGTCAACATGTAAGGGATCCAGATGGGCAGGCTGAGGATGCTCACCATCTGCTGGCCCTCGCGCGCATCCGAAACCGTGGCACCGATGGCTGCCATCAATGCCGAGACCAGGATGAAGGCCGGGAACATGACGAACGCACCCAGCAGCAGAGTCTGCGGGGCGATCTGGATGCCACGCAGGAAACTGATGCGATTCCGCAGCACCAGGATCGGGATGACGATAAAGACCATCCACAGCAGGATCTGGCTCAAGCCAATGGCCGTGTCCCCGATGATCTTCCCGGCCATGAACTGGTTCGGTGAGACGGACGTGATGATCACTTCCATTGTCCGGTTTTCCTTCTCTTCCACCACGGCCTGCATCAGGTACCCGCCGGTGGAAAACATGGCAATGATGAAGGCGATCCCGGCCACCATCGGGATCAGTACCGTGAACCAGTTGTCGCTGGAAATGCTGCGGCTGCCATCCGGAGATTGAACGATGATCTGGGTGCCTTTGACCAGCCGGTTGGCAATGACCGGGTCGGTATTCCTCAGCAGGTTGGCGGTCAGGAAGGCATAGAATTGATAGCTCGCCGAGGATTTGAACTCTCCCAGGTGGACAACGCTCAACTGGCCGGTGGACAGGTAATTGGCGGGTAGGATGTAATAGGCCTGGATCTGGCCCGCATCCAGCGCGCTCCGGGCGGCGGCTTCGGTCTCGAAGGGCAGGGTGGGCACGGGGTAATCGGGCCATTCAGGGGCGGGAGCGGAGACCGGATCCACAAGCAGGCCAGAGTGATCCACGTAACCCAGCGGGGTTGTGTTGGTATCCAGCGAAAAGATCAGCAGGATCAACCCGCCCATTACCAGGATAACCAGCGGAACGCTCAACAGGCCCACCAGCACAAAACGTCGGGTGAAAACGTGGCGCCGGTATTCATGCCAGGCCACGTGCCACAGCTTGGTCATGCTTCCACTCCTTTGCCCTGCACCACGCGGATGAAGATCTCATCCAGGGTGGGCATGGAGATCTCGAACTGTTCCAGGGCGATATTCTGCGCTACCAGTGAGCGTAAAACCTGCTGCGGTAGGGTTCCCGGCGAGAGATGCAGCTTGAGCGTCCCGTTGCCAGGCTCGACGCGCTCGACCCCTTCCAGGGCGGGTAGCTTGTCGCCGGTACGAACGGTGACGGAGTGCCCCGAGAACTGGCGGCGGATGTCTTCCAGCACACCGTAGAGCATGACCTTGCCGTGGTCGATCAACACGATCCGGTCGCACAATTCCTCCACCTGGTGCATCTGGTGCGAGCACAGGATGATGGTCACGCCCTGCTGGTGTTGTTCGAGCAGCAGGTCCTTGACCATCTGGGTGTTGACCGGGTCGAGGCCGCCAAACGGTTCATCCACGATCAGCAGTTCGGGTTGGTGCAGCAGCGTTGCGATGACCTGGGCCTTCTGCTGCATACCTTTGCTGAGTTCCTTGACTTTTTTGGTCTTGAAGGCCGCCAGGTCGAAACGTTCCAGGTAGACATCCGAGCGTTTCCGCACTTCCGCCGGGCTGAGACCCTTGAGCGATCCCAGGTATGCCAGGCAACGGTCGAGCGGGATATCCTGGTAGAGTCCGCGCTCCTCAGGCATGTAGCCGATGCGGTCTTTCTTGGCTTCGGTCATCGGCCCGCCGAGCAGGTCCACCGAGCCGGACTCGGGCTTGAAGATATCCAGCATCACGCGTAGGCTGGTGGTCTTTCCCGCCCCGTTGGGACCCAGTAACCCGAAGAGCTCCCCCTTTTCGATGCTGAACGAGACATCGTCCACGGCTTTGACCGGGCCGAAGGATTTGGAAATATGTGAAAGTTCAACAGCAGTCATGAAATTACTCCTTACATCTGGGATCGATCGCTCTTATTTACGTCAAATTTACTGCTTCGTTTCCGGCAGGGCTTGATCACTTGGAGCGCCAGGAGGCCGGTCAGGTGATATTGTACATGAAAATCCGTTCAGTCATGGAATTCGTGTTTGAAAATTCGTCACCAAGGCTTTTGAGTTGTATAATATCTACATCAGCTGATTCGGGTGGATTACTCGAAGAAATCACGGTGTAACATGCCTGTCAGCAACCAGCAAACCCTTTTTGCGTTTGATTGCGGTGCCACTAACTGGCGCCTGTACCGGATGGAATACCGGGTGGACGAAACGTGTGCCCAAATCTTGGGCGAACCACAACCAGCCTCCATGACCAGTTTTGTTGACCGCCGGCTGCCTGCGGTTATCTGTCTCAACCCGGAAGGCACAGCCCTGGAGAGTTTCGGGGACGTGGCCCAGCAGCAACTGGAAGATGAACAGAATCGTGAACGCGTTCGTGATTATTTCAAGCCCTGCATCGGTTCCCACCTCGACCTAAATCCCCTCCCTCACCAAAAAAGATATACCCACGCTCAAGCCCTGCAGTACACGCAGATGCTCCTGCAAAATGTGCTGGAGCAGCTACGCCAGGAAAAATGGCGCGCAGGTACGTTCGACGACCGCGTCCGGTTCACTTTTGCCTACCCGATCCACTGGCGCTACGACCATGAGGGGGTGATCTTTGCGGCATTTGAAAAGATGGTCATAAGTTGTTTTGAAGATTCTTTTAACCAGATTCGTTTTGTAAGCGAGCCAGAGGGAGCGATCCTATGCTTGCAACGTCGGGGTTTGCTCAATGCCAAAGGGGATGGCGCCGTGACATTGATCGTCGATGTGGGCGGGAGTACTACCGATATAGTCGCCGGAAAGGTGGACCAGCATACGAAACGGCTGGATTACCTCGGTCGATATGGTGAGCCAATTGGGGGTGGTTTATATGACTCCGAGTTGGCAAAGCACATTGCCGATGACCTCGCCATCCCAGCCTCCGCCATGGCTGACGACCCCTCGGCGCTGGTAGCGCTCAGGATTTTAGGGCAGCGCTTGAAGGAATCCCTCAGCCGCCAGGTATTACACGGCACTCAGGCAAACCAGGTCCATCAACGCACTGTCACACTCGTGATGCGCAATGGCACGGTCTATCGCAGGGTGATCGGACTTGACGAGGCTAAATTTATGAGTATCACCGGCCAACTCGACCGCGGATTCGAAGAGTTAATGAACAATGCCCTCAAGGCGATCAATCTTAAGGAAATGGAGATCGACCAGGTTGTGCTGGTGGGAGGTGGGGCACAGCTCTTCACCATCATCAGGCACCTGCGTCAGCGTTTCGGCTCAGACAAGGTGGTCCTGGCCGACAATCCAGAGGAGATCGTGGTCCAGGGCATCGGGCTCGAGTTTGGTGCTTCGGTGGAAAAGATCGAACCGACCATTCATTTCCCAGGCGCAACTCCCGGGATCGAGAAGCCTGTCAGTGTCAGCCCGGCGCAGCCCGGAACCGGCTGGAAGCTGGTCAAGCCGGATGGCAAGGAAGTTTCCTTATTTAACGGGGTCACCAAAATTGGCAGGGGGGTCGGGAACGATCTCCAGCTCGATGACATAAAGACATCGCGCTTCCACGCTGAACTTCATTCGGATGGCGAGATTCTATCTGTCGTCGATCTTGGCAGCACGAACGGCACGTTCGTTAACGATAAACGCCTCCCACCACACCAACCTCACACACTGGCTGATAAAGACGAGATAATGTTTGGGAAGACAAAATTCGTCTGCCACCATTAGCATCTGATTATTCAGGGTGAATCTATGAGCGAAAAAACTACGATCCAACCTGCTCACCAGGCGCATCCCATCTTAGATGCTGTACCCACGGCGGAGACACTCATGCAGGCTGGTGATGCCCTGTCTAAGTCACTGCTCTTCACCCTGGAACGCGACTATCTGGATACCCCCGTTTTCGATAACGGTTTAATGCGCATGGTTCCCGAAACGAATCTGCCGCCGCCGGACCTGGCCTTCCTGGAGGTGGAGCAGGTAGGCAAGCCGGTCAAGGAGGAGAGCCGGGACTACTTCCGCGCTATCCAAACCACGCTGGGCGCCTGCCACGACCCGCGCTTCTCGCTCTTATTCATCATCGCCAGCGATGGCCTGTACAACCATCTCTACTTGGGGATCAGGGCGCGCGTGCCGGATGCCCAGCCGCTCATCTTCGCCGGGCAGCTCGGACAGTTCCTTTGCTCCAACTGGCCCGGAACGCGCATCCGGCCGGTCAGTGATTACAAGGAGCTGGTGGACCATGTCCATGTGCCGCTCAGCACTTACCGCTACGCACGTGCTTTCACCGGCATCCCCTCGCCCAAGTCCATCGAGAAGCCGGATGAATACCCGCAAAGCCTGGACCGTTTCATGGTCGGGCTGCGCGGCAAAGCGTATATCTACCTGCTGATCGCCGACCCCATGACCGAGAGCGAGGTCAATGGCATCGTGATCGCTTGCCATACCCTGGCCGGGCAGGTGCAGGCATTCAGCAAGGTGACCATCAACAGTTCGACCAGTACCGGCACATCCGATTCTGTCGCAAAGAGTGAGAGCGACACGACCTCCACCAGCACGACCACCGGCACCTCCGAGACGAAGGGATCCACCACCAACAAAGGCATGATCGCCACGACGCTCGATAAGTCGAAAAAAGGCGGGAAGGTGGCAAAGGCTGCCGGGCTGGCGGGCGTTTCCGGCCTGCTGGTGGCTGCGGGCGGACCCTTCCTGCTCTCGGGCATGCTGGGCATGTTCGGCCAGCTCCTGCC
>CAIKOL010000305.1 GCA_903829085.1 uncultured Anaerolineales bacterium
ATGGATACAGGATGATTGCAAAAGATCCCAAATATACAGATCCGATCGTGCAAAAATATGCGATAAACCCTTCGAATTATTATCTGTTCGAGTTGCAAGAAAGCTAGTATGCCCAACTAAGCGTGGTTTGTCCTGATAAATTGCGTAATCCGGTGAAATCGTCCACTGAATCCGGTCCATGCCGTCCACTCTGTCCGGTCATGCCGTCCAGTGGCGGAGCGAAGCGACGCTGGTGAAAACATTATAAATCAAGTGGACGACATGGGGACAGCCGCCCGGGTTTTTCGTTGAGAATCTCCTGTCAGTGTCAGCCGATAGGAATTGTGAATAATACGATCCAGTATTGAATCTGCGATCGTAGGATCTGGGAGACGGGCGAACCAATCTGCCACGGGGACTTGAGAGGCAACCAGAGTAGAGACCCGGCCAAAGCGGTCATCGAATACTTCCAACAAGTCCCGAGCTTCTGAAGCAGTGAGTGGGTCGCGCATCCAGTCATCCAGGATGAGCAGGTCAAGCTTTGCCAGACTGGCGAGCAAGGAAGGATAAGAACCGTCGTTGTGGGATTGGGCCAATTGGTAGAGCAGGCGGGAGGTACGGAAGTAACACACCTTGCGGTCGTTTCTGCAGGCAGAAAGTCCAAGGGCTGAAGCGAGGTAAGTTTTCCCTGAGCCAGTCGGGCCAAGGATCAGGGTATTCAGGTGGCTGGCGATCCAGACACACTGGGAGAGTTCAAGCACAAAGCGGCGATCGAGCCCACGTGCGGAAGATAGGTCGAGATCTTCGATCGATGCGGGCTGGGGGAAATTGGCCAGGCGGACACGGCGCTGGATACGCCGGTCGTGGCGGTGGGTGCATTCCAGGTCCACCAGGAGAGCCAATCGTTCTTCGAACGCCAGGTCGGCGTATTGGGGGTTGCGGAGTTGCTCCTGGAGGCCTTCCCGGAAAGAAGGCAGGTGGAGTTGGACGAGTTTGTCGAGCAGGGGTTGGGTAAGCATGGCAAGGGGCCTCACTGGTAATAGGATTCCCCACGGATGTTCTCGTGGATGGGTAGGGACGGAAGAGTTTCCTGGTTCACAGACGGGGGAATGTGCTCCAGGATCTCCTTGAAGCCTTTGTAGTTTAGCAGCTTGGCTTGCAGGGCCATCTGGCAGGCGGTTTCCATTTCCAGGCGGGAGACCTGGCTGGATAATCTCAAAATGCCCAGGCAGCAACGAAAGGCTTGTTCGGGATGGCGCCGGGAGGCCAGGATGGCCTGGACCAATAGGGAAGCCTGAGGTCCGATCTCCCCAGCCCAACGAGTGAGGCGTTCAGGGCTCCATTCGGCAGTTTTCTGGTGTTTGGGCGGCATATGGGCAGGCTGGGTCGAATACCGGCCGGGAACGCTGCTGCGGGGATGGATCGCAACCGGTGGAACACTGCTCTTATGGAAGATCTCCAGCATGTGCTCGGTGGCCCGGATGCGCACTTCTTCGTGGATCAGGGTGTAAGGGACGGAGTAGAAGTGTTTTTCAAACTCAACGTGGTAATCGATGTTCACCCGGGTGGTTTTGGTGGTCGCATATTCAAAGGGCTTTTCCGGCAGGGAACGCAGAACAGGTTGGTCCAGCTCTTTGAACAGCTCCAGCCGGGACTTTTCCAGATGTTCCATCTGCCGATGGTTCAGTTCTTCCAGAATCTGCAAGATCGCCCGGTTCAGTTCGGCCAGGCTGAAGAAGATGCGGTTGCGCAGTCTGGCCAGGATCCAGCGCTCCACCACCTGCACCCCCACCTCGACCTTAGATTTGTCGCGGGGTCGGGCGACTCGCGCCGGGATCACTGCCAGACCATAGTACTCTGCCATCTCCTGATAAGTCGGGTTGAGATCGGGTTCATAGCGGCATGGCTTTTTCACCCCCTGCACGAGATTGTCGGGCACCAGGATCTGTGGCAAACCGCCGATATAGGCAAAGGCGCGCACGTGGCCCCCGATCCAGTTCGGCATGGTCTGGTTGCTCTGTGCTTCAGCAAATGTGTAACTGCTGGCACCCATGACCGCTACGAAGATCTGTGCCTGGCTCACTGCTCCTGTTTCAGGATCGGTAATGGGAACCGTGTCTCCAGCATAATCCACGAACAACTTCTCGCCTGCCTTGTGCACCATCCGCATCGGTGGATCGAGCCTTACCACCCACTGGCCGTACAGCTCACAAAATTGGCTGTATCCATAGCCATCGGGGTAAGCTTCCCGGTATTCTATCCACAGCAGGCGCAACGTCACGTGCCGTTTCTTCAATTCCCCTTGCACTTCCTTCCAATCCGGCATGGGCTTTTGCGGTCCACCGGTAGCTTCACCCTCGGTATTGAGCAGACGTTCCAGCTGCTCTTCGCTCATTCCCTCCGGCAGCGGCCAGCTGATCCCGGCCGCCTCCGCCCGTTTCAGGTATTCACCAACGGTGCTGTGCGATATCTGGCAGCTACGGGCGATCGCCCGGTTGCTGAGATGACACTCTTTCTTGAGGCGTAAGATTTCGTTGATCTTCCGCATAGATAACCTTTCTTGTGACATTGCTGCCTCCTGGTTCATGGATGGAGATAGCTTGCCACATTTGAGTAAGATTATCCAGCGTTACTTCACCCCCATTTTCAGAGACTGCCGATGGGCGATTCCGATCCTTCCCTAAAAGTGGACGGCATGCATCGGAATCGGTGGACGACATCCTCCGGATTCACTGGTCGACATCCACCGGAATCGGTGGTCGACATCAATCGGAATCACTGGTCGACATGCACCGGAATACGCAGTGAATTTCGCCGCAAAGGAATAGCGTCATCAATGATACAGAAATTGATGAGCCAATTAGGCGGGCAACATGTTTATTTGCAAACTGATGACGCTCAAGAACTTTATGCAAAACTTGGTTTTGTTGAACAACCGCTTGGAATGGGCAAGGTAGTTGGAAAATGGCTTGTCAAATAATTGACAATGAAACTGCTTGAAAATAACGAAGTAAGTAGTTGTAAATATTTGAGAAAAGGTAAAATGCAAAAAGGCGATTCTTAAAAATGCAGCCCAACAAAGC
>CAIKOL010000306.1 GCA_903829085.1 uncultured Anaerolineales bacterium
AAACGGACCTGGCGGGTGCCGGTTTGGTCCCGTTCAATCCGGCTGGGAAGTCGGCGGACCAGCATCCATTGTCCCAGCTTCTCCAGGCGTTTCGCGACCTGCGCAGCGAGGGCGACTATCCGGCGGTGAGCGCCTTCATGCGGAACGCCGATTTCCTCGACTATCTGCAGAAGAAGCATCGCATACTGCCGAGCCGTGTGCTGGAAGAACTGGACAACTACCAGAACGAACATCTGCCGCAGTCGCTGGACGACATGATTGGGGCATTGAAGCGGCCCGCCGCCAGGACAGATCATGAGGATTTTGCCGACCTGGGGAAGGCGATCGGCGTTATGGCGGAACAGGTGCGCGGGTTCGACGCTGCAGATGTAGACGGCTCGTTGCGCGCGCTTCTCCAGGCTGTGTATGAGCTCCGCACTCTCGATGCCAGGAGACCCGAAGACAGCGAGTTCGTGGCTGTGGCGGAGGCCATCGATACCGCGCTGCGTCGTATGTCCGAGGGTGCGCTGACCGCGCTGGGCCTGGAGAAGGAAAACGCGCTGGAGCTGCTGCTGTGGTCTCTCGGCAAGGAGCAGTACTATCCGGAACCGGAAGAGGCCAACATCGATCTGGAAGGCTGGCTGGAGCTGCCGTGGAACGACGCCCCGTTCCTGATCGTTACCGGCATGAACGATGGGATGGTGCCCAACAGCCGCCCCGCTGATGTCTTCCTGCCCGATACCCTGCGGAGACAGTTGAACCTGCGCCATGACGAGGACCGGCTGGCTACTGACGCCTATCTGATGACCGCTTTGATCGAATCGCGCCGCGAGCAGGGCCGCGTGTGCTTCACAGTTGGCAAAACCGGCGCCACTGGCGAGGTCCTGAAGCCCTCGCGCCTGCTGTTCCAGTGCAGCGATGCCGAGTTGCCCCGCCGCGCCGAACGGCTCTTCGGCACCCCGCCAGAGGCGCGGGTCGGTCATCCTTCGACCATCTCCTTCAGGCTGGAAGCCGTGCCTCCGCCGGACGTACCGGCAAGAAAGCTGGAACTGAAGAGGATATCGGTCACTACCTTCAGGGATTACCTGGAGTGCCCCTTCCGCTTCTACCTCAAGCGCGTGCTGGACATGGAAGCGCTGGATGATCAGAAGATGGAGCTCGACGCTATGGACTTCGGCTCGCTGGTCCACGACACGCTGCACGAGATGGCGCTGAACGAGGAAATGCGCCGGTGTGAGGATGTTGCCCGATTGCAGGAGTTTCTCTGTGCCGTGGCGGCGGATTGGGTGACGGCCCGCCTTGGCCCGTCGCCGCCGCTCCGGGTTGAGGTTCAGATCGAATCGGCCAGGCAGCGTCTGCGCCAGGCGGCCAAGGTACAAGTGGGGCTGGTGAGGCAGGGCTGGGAGATCGTGCATTCGGAGATGGGAATCGAGGGCGAGATCGAGGGGGTGCAGGTTCGGGGCAAGATCGACCGCATAGACCGCCACCGGCAGACCGGCAAGATCAGGGTGCTGGACTACAAGACCTCGGAGAAGGCTGGCACGCCGGAAGAAGCCCACCTTGTCTCCCTGCCCAAGGATCGGGAATGGCCGGAGTATGCCAA
>CAIKOL010000307.1 GCA_903829085.1 uncultured Anaerolineales bacterium
CCGGGTCTGTAACAACTATCGCATATTTAGTGATCGTTCTTACAATTGAAACAATATCTAATTCTTGTTGACCAAGCTGGCGGACGCCTAAATTCCCTTTCATATCAGCCCGCTTGACCTGTCCAGAGACAATTAAACAAGGAGTAGACGCTAGCCAAGCACCTGCAACACCGGTAATCGCATTAGTGCCTCCAGGTCCCGTTGTAACAAGCGCCACGCCAAGGTTGTTTGTGTATCTTCCATAGGCCTCTGCGGCAATCGCAGCTGCTTGTTCATGCAAATTACATATATATTCAATATCTGGGTTCTTTCCTAATGAATCGACCAGGTGCATGGCACCGCCCCCAGGAACTAAAAAAACATGCTTCACTCCCTGATCGGCAATGAAGCGAATGACATAATCTGATAGTTTTGTTGTCAAATCCAATTCTCCAAATAATATATTGACGAGTAACAATGCCTGGGCGAATTTCCGCCTTACTCAAAATGCTGTCTGCTATCATGTGTTATCAACACGGCGAAGTTTCTGCATAATGGGAACCTCTCTCTCGATCACTTTCTTGACACCATCACCCATCGAGGTTTCAACCAAGCGGATATCCCGCAGCAGACGCGTAATACCATTTGGCTCCAACGAGGCAGCATGATCCGAGCCCCACATGGAACGATCGAGTGTAATGTGCCGTTCCACAATGCAAGCCCCCATCACCGCCGCTGCAACCGATGAAGGCAGTCCGGTTTCATGACCAGAATAGCCAACTGGCACGCCATAATGCTGCTTCAACATTGGGATGGCTTTCAGGTTGAGTTCCTCATAATAGGCTGGATAAGTACTACAGGCATGCAAAATAACCAGGTGGTTTTTCCCCAATACTTCCACGGCGTGATCAATCTGTTCCAAAGTGCTCATCCCTGTTGAAAGCAGAATTGGCTTACCCCTGGTGCGGGTATGGGTCAATAAATGATCGTCCGTCAAGGAGGCAGAGGCAATCTTATAGCAAGGGGGATCGAATTGATCGATGAAATCCACAGATTGTTCATCCCAGCAGGAGGCAAACCAAGGTATATTCTTTTCATTGCAGTAATGATCGATCTCCGTATATTCTTCCATACCAAATTCCAGGCCCCGTTTCAAATCTCCGTTCGACATGCCAAATGGACTTTCACGGGGTCGAGCCAACTCTTCTGCAGTGTACACAATCTCGATGGTTCGTTTCTGGAATTTAACCGCACTGCAACCTGCCCGGGCAGCAACATCAATTAGCTGCTTGGCAATGTTGATATCACCGTTGTGATTGATGCCTATTTCAGCAACCACGAAGCATGGATAGCCGTCACCAACCATGATGTTCCCTATTTTTAGCTCTGGCATAGTTGTCGCTCCTTGAATAGTTATTCAGTCTGAGCCCAAACAATGGTCCGAACAATTGCCTCTTCCACACCAATGATCTGATTCAATTGTAACTCATTGAAAGCCCTGGCCGTTTATGGAACGTACAGTTCGAAAGGTTTGGCAGGATCTGCTTTCTTTAGGATGCTGATACTAGGTTGGGGCTGAAAGGCTTGTGCCACTTTCTCAGCCAAAGCATGGATGAAGATACTCGCTTCATTATCCACGTAATAAAGTCTTCACGAAAGCCCTGGAAGAAGGTCGCCCGCAATCAGGATGGCAGATCGAAAGTATAAAGATAAATGTGGCAATATAGCCAAACACTATTTCTGGAAATCCTTATCGTTTGCAGTATACCAATCCAAGGTCTCTTGAATTCCTTGTTCTACTGTAAATGATGGGAAAAATCCCAGCCGCACAGAATTACCAATATCATAACAATAATTGGCTGTAATGTTATGTAATCGAAATGGATAAAGGGGAACTGGGATTCCAAATAATTTCAGTAGACCCATCGCATATGCACTTATATATGCAATTGATTCTGGAACTGTAAATAATCTCTTCTTAAAATAATTTGCAGCAATGTCTGAAAACTGACGCATCGTATATGGATGAAAGTCATTTCCAAAGTAAATATGTCCGATCGAAGACGAGTTACACGCCAGGAAAAGAGTCTGTTCAACCAAATTTCGCACATATACCATACTGATCAAGTTGGCAGCCTTGCCTATATGAAAATAATGTCCTCGCTTTATGGAAAGAAAGTAATCCCGATATGGTTCTTTCCCATATGGACCATAAACAGATGTTGGTCGAAGGATTGTATAAGGGATATTAAATTCTGTACATAAATTCTGCGTGGTTCTTTCCGCCAGAATCTTCGACTCTCCGTATATAGTTTTCGTTTTGTAAGGTTCAGTCTCATCAATAAATCGTGTTTCATTAAACAGACCCACTACGAGCTGGGTGGAATATAAAACAAATCGAGCAAGGTTATGGTTATCACGCAAGACTGACAACAATCGGCGAGTTCCTTCATAATTGGTACGATAATCCTCAATCTTCTTTCCATTCAGATCAGTCCTCGCAGCCAAGTGAAAAACAAAATCGGCATTCAATAGAACCTCCCGAAATCGTTCGGCTTCCATGATATCTTGTCTGATTATTGTGATTTCGGGAGGTAGTTTTGAAAAATCTGCTGTGGGTAGATCAATGACTGAAATTTGAGCCCCTGTATGAAGGAGAGCTTGTACCAAATTGATTCCAATAAATCCCGCTCCACCTGTTATCACTACTTTTTTTAAGTCAAACTTACTCATTTTATTACCGGGCCTTATTGAGAAGATTCATCAGAAAACAAATCTCTTTTTCCAGATAATGGTAAAGATTCATAGAGACTCTTCAAATTGCCACAGGGAATTTAGGTGATTCTTACTTACCCTGAATCAATTCCCAGAATTGGTTTACTTTAAATTTCAATATAATGATCAATTTATTCTTTCATGTCCTAAACTGGTTTAAAGTATCTGAACGATCTGTCGATACCCTCTTGAAGGCTAATCCATGGCTGAAGGTTTAGCTCGTTTCTTACTCTTTGAATATCCGGTACGTATCGTTCCAGCTGTTTATGCGGGTCAGGCATGCCTCGAATTTCAATCTTTATTTCGCCTGAGAACTGCTCTGTCACCCGATGAGCCACCTCCGTAATGGAAAGCGACTCGTCACTGCCCACATTATAAGGCCTTCCCGATTGTCCCTTGAATAAAATCGTCCACAGCCAGATAGCCAGGTCGGCAGCGTAGAGATAGGAGCGGCGGGGAGTCCCATCGCCCTTAATGATGATCGGTCCCCCCCTCAATCCATCGCGAATAAAGTTGCCGATGGCAAAGTGAATATCCAGCGGTAGGTATGGTCCCACGAAGGCAAAACAACGGGCAATCTTGGTTTCGAAGCCATATTGCCTGGCATACAAAGCACACAGGGTTTCGGCGGCGCGCTTGCCTTCCCCATAAGCGGAGCGTGGATCGGTCGGATCAGGCCCGCCTGGGTAATCCTCGAGGATGTGCGTCATTTCGGGCGGCTGTTTGCCATATACCGCGCCGGAGCTGGTCAGCAGGAATTTTTGAGCCGCACAGCAGCGGGCAAATTCAAGGGTATGGTGCGTCCCTTCCACGATGGTATCGAACATGGTCAGCGGAGCTTCATCGTTCAGTTTCGCGCTGGACTCGGTGGCTGCGTGAATGATATGGGAAAAGCTGCCGTTTGGGAAATCAAACGAACGGATATCCCCTTCGAGGAACTGGATGGCGGGATGAATTGCCAGGTGAGGTGCTTTCTTGCGAAAAGCATCCAGATGGCGGGTGAGTACCAGCGCCGAAGCATCCAGCCCCAGGCGGTCATTCGCCCAGGCAAAACTCTCGAGCAGCCAGCAGCCGAAAAAACCCGTCCCGCCGGTGATAAAAATGCGTCCGCCGCGCAGCTCATCCCAAAGTGGCCGGGTATGCTTAAGAATATGATCTAAATCCCGAGAATCAAGCAAGGAATTACCTGCCTTTGCTTTCGAACAATATCAAGCTTCCGTCTTCGGAGGAAGATACCTGGACCAGGTTACTGAAGGTGCGAGGGTCAATACTTGAAAAAGCAGGGGTCCAGTAGATTTTTGCATTCTGGGGAGGATTGGAAAGGAAATCATTGATTTTCCTTATTTCCGCCTGCAATACCAACTCGCCGAATCCCTGAATAGCCAATGGGCGGGCGTGCTGGCTGTAAAGGGATAGTTCCGGCGCATAATCTGACAGGATGAAGACGGGGTCCTTCTCCTGGGCGGTCGATTCAATAAAACGAATTTGGAGATTCAACGAAGATGGCATCCCTTCCGAGGCAGTTGTTAGTCGAGTGCGGGGAACCGTCAGATATGAGGATAAATTTGGGAGGATGCTCCAAGCTGATGAGCTAAAGAATAAGAACAGGAGCAGGAAGAAGAACACCTTGTCAATATGCCTAAAGAATAAAAGGGCCTTGCCGGTCCATTTTAGGTGACGAGTCTGCAAGATACGCACAAGTTCGTTGTATAACCTGTCCATGAAGAGGGTCATCAGAATCAATGCCGCCCAACTGACTGGAAGCAGGTTGTAGTCGTGACTCCTGCCAACGAAATAATTGAACAAGCCGATCCCCAGAACGGAAAGACCAAAGGTGATTTTATAGAATGACTGATCTTTTGGATCGCGGGAGACATGGGCAATGGTATACCCATTGCGGTCCAGCAAAAAGCTGGTCGAAAGGAGCAAGCCGATGACGTAAGCCAGCGCCAGGATGTTCCAGGCGTGAATGGGACGCATTGGCAACATGAAAAAACCGTAAAAATAAAAGAATTGGGTATACAACGCCATGTTGGCTAAATTGGGCCATTGCCCGCTGGTAATGTAAGTATAGAGGGCAAATAAAGCCAATACCATGGCTGTGCAGCCAATGACCACCGCCAAGTGTTTGAAGCATTTGAGTATTGCCGCGCCGATCTTTTGGCTCCTGAAAGAAAGCAATTCATCGTAGACCCCATAAATGAGCCAGGTTAGCATGACAACCAACCCGCTATCTGAATTCCAGAGCACAGAAATGGCACACACCAGAGATATGCACCAATAAAGAATCTTATGTAGCGCTGGTTTTCTTTCAGTAATATACAACCATAACAGAAAGATGAATACCGCTGGGAAAACCAGCCGGTGCGGATCGTATTGAAAGAATGGATCTGTGCCTATGGATACAACCCCAAGGGTGCAGGTAAAAAAGATTATGGTCCCAAAGCCGATGAAGGCAATCAATTTACTGAGCGTGGCCCTGCGTAGCAGCAGAAAAATACTCAGGTAAGCCAGCGCTTTCAACCCGGCCATCACAAGGGTGAAGTTTAGAACACTGAGACCAATAACCTTGAACAGGGGTTTCAACAGAAGGGCGTATAAGCCATACTGGGGAGCCATATCCACCAATAATGTTTTCCCCAGAAAAACCTGCACGACCGAATCGAAATATGCAAGAAAGTGCCCTCCGGGCACGAAAGGATCCGCTTCATTGAATACAGTAGCAATTGAAACCAGGATGATCAGAGCCATTCCCAAAACCAACGAGAAGGGATCAAGAACCTTTTTTTCGAGAATAGCTGTGCCTTTTTTCCCTGCCTGGAAATATATCAAAGCAAGAAGCAGGCTGGCGCTGAGGGCAAGCGCCAGGATCGGATTTTGGGACAGGAGGTTCGCGCTCAAATAATCAAAACCCAACCTGGAAGCGAAAGCAAGAATATAAAGGTAGACGATCGAAATGACAACGGCTTCCAGAGCCAGGAACCAATAGAGTTTCCCGAATTTGTTCAACTTCAGCCTGCTGAACAAGCGGCTGAGAGAATAATATAGGATGGCGCATAGGAATGGCAGCGAGAGAGTATCAATAATGTAATTAAGTCGTTCCTGCGGTTCGGGATGATAATTTGCCAGGGTAAAGATGAACAGGTTTTGAACCGCCTTGGCATCCGGTTTGGGTTCATTGCTGGTTGGAAAATTGATGGCTATCGCGATGATAAAGCAAATGCATACACCAACCGTGATGAGGCCGATCATGTTTTTCTTCATAGAAAAGTCTGCTCTTTTTTAACAGTTCTCTTTGTTCGGCATTATTGTTCGGTTATGTTACTGGAGTCCAACAGCATCCTGGCGCGACTGAACTCCAGCGCCTTTGGTAGGATTGATCATTATTCCCACGCATCCATGCAAACTTGTGCAGCCGGTACGCCGTGTGCAACCAGGTCTGCTGACAAAACTTTAAGCATGCCTGGCGGACCGGACAGGTAATACGTCACGGATAACGGCGCAGGCAGGGTTTGCCAGATAATTTCCGCTTCCAAGCGGCTGGTGAGACAACCTGGGCTGGAGCTCTCTTCGACCAGGAAAACCGGCTGCAGGGACGGGCAACTGGTAGAGGCAGCTTCGACCAGCGAACGGTAAATCAGCAAGTCGGAACGACGTGCGCCGTAGTACAGATAAACTCGGTAGGGATTATCTGCCGGCAGGCCCGCCAGGAAGGCAGTAAAGGCTGTCACTCCTGTGCCTCCGGCCAACAAACACACATTCTCTCCGGAATTGACAATGAACTCACCGTAGGGCATTTTGACCCACACCTCGCCACCTGGCTGCAGCTCCGCCTCCATTCGCCCAGTGAATTGGCCCTTGACCGCGTAGGTGATCCGCAAGCACTGACGCTCCGTAGGAGAGCTGGCAATGGAGAAGGGCCGGGAATCTGGCCAGAAATCGCCGGGGATGTATGGGTCCAACGCCAAATGGAGGAACTGACCGGGCTGAAATCGTGGGGCGGGGCTTTCTGGTTCGAGGAAAAGGCTGTACACCCGCTCACCATGATCCAGGATCTCCGTCACCCGGCAGCGCAGTTTTTGCGGCATCAGCGTCCCCGTTCGCCACGTATGAAGCGGGCAAAGACCGAACTGATATATTCCAACTGGCTTTCATCAATGCCCGGATAGACCCCGATGAAGAAAGTCCGTTCCGTGATCAGGTCGGTATTTGCCAGGTCGCCAACCACGCGATGCTCGATATCCATAAATGCAGGCTGGCGCAGAAGGTTGCCACTAAATAAATTGCGGGTCTCGATCCGGTTGGCCTCCAGGAAGCGGGTCAATTCATTGCGTGTAAAACCGGCTTTGTCCCGGACCGTGAGCACAAACCCGAACCAGGAGGGATCCGAGTTGGGAGTAGCGTGCGGCAGGATCAGACGGTCCTGGTAGGGTTCGAGCAGGTTGTACAATTTCTGGAAATTGCCTTTTCGGAGGGAAATGAACTTTTCCAACTTGCCAAGTTGCGCCACGCCGACCGCCGCTTGCATATCGGTCACTTTCACGTTGTAGCCGATGTGGCTATATACATATTTATGGTCGTACCCGTAGGGCAATGTCCCAAATTGCTGGGCAAACCTTTTCCCGCAGGTGTTATTCTCGCCACCAGCGCAGTAGCAATCCCGGCCCCAATCGCGGACGGAGCGCAGGATGCGCCCCAGGAGTTCGTTGCCGGTCAGGACACAGCCGCCCTCGCCCATGGTGATGTGATGGGCTGGGTAAAACGAGACCGTGGCAATATCCCCAAAGGTGCCGGTCAACTGTCCCCGGTAGCGGGAACCGAGGGCGTCGCAGTTATCTTCCACCACCCACAGGTTATGTTCCTTTGCAAGGCGCAGCACGGTATCCAGGTCAAAGGGTACGCCCATGGTATGTGCCATGGCGATCAGGCGTGTTTTTGGCCCGATGGCAGCCTCGATCTGGGCCGGAATGGCAGTGTAATCTCCCAGGTTCACGTCCACGAAAACCGGCACGAGCCGGTTCTGCAGCATGGGTGCCACAGTGGTCGGGAAACTTGCCGCCACGGTCACCACTTCATCCCCGGGTCTCAGGCGGCGCTCCCCCAGCTTGGGCGAGGTAAGGGCGGTCATAGCCACCAGGTTGGCTGACGAGCCAGAGTTGACCAGGAATGCATTCTTCAGTCCAAAATAGTCAGCGAACTCGGTCTCGAACTGGTCAGCGTAACGGCTGGCAGTCAGGTAGAAATCCAGGCTGGAATCCACCAGCTTGACCAGTTCATCCGCGTCGAAGACGCGCCCGGCATAATGGACCGTATCCGTACCCGGGTTGAATTTTCTCCCCGCAAATCGTTCCTGGTAATACTCCTCGACCAGTTTTAGGATCCCGGCGCGCAGTTCTGCTTCCCGTTTCATGATCGAGGGGTCTCCGCCAGGAATTCCCGGTACCATGCAATCGTTTTCTCCAGGCCGCTTTCCAAGGTGAACAGGGAATGCCAGCCCAACACCTGCCGCGCCTTGTCCGCATTCAGGTATTGTTTTCGGATCTCGTTGCTGGCTTCATTTCGCACATCCGGCTGGAGACCCGATCCCATTTGCTCCAGGATGCAGCTGGCAAGTTCCAGTACGGTCATCTGGTTCCCATACGAGAAGTTGAACGCTTCGCCCCGCAGGTCCGGATGAGTTGCCAGCTGTTCTGCCAGCAGCATATAGGCCGCGGCGCCATCTTCCACGTAAAAGTAATCCCGAACAAAATTGCCATCCGAGCGAATGACCGGCCTCTGCCCACGCAGCACAGAGCGGATGGTGCCAGGTACAATGCGATTCCAATTCAGGTCGCCGCCACCATAGAAATTTCCACAACGCGTGATCACCACCGGCAGGTCGAAACTGACTGCGTATGTGTGGGCGATCAAGTCGGCTGCGGATTTGCTGACATCATAGGGGTGTTGACCCTGCAAAGGCGTGCTTTCATCGTATGGCAGGTTTTCCTGGTCTCCATAGGCCTTATCGGAGGAGGCCACAACCACTTGCCGGATGGCTGGGCTGCGCCGGCAGGCTTCCAGCAGGTTCCAGGTGCCCCCAATATTGGTTTCGAAGGTGGAAACCGGGTTGCGGTTGGCAATGGTGACAATGGTCTGAGCCGCCAGGTGGATGACTGTGTCGATCTCGTACTCACCCAGCGTGCGTTCCAGCAAATCACGGTCGCGGATGTCACCGCGCACCACGGTCACCTGTTCGATCTGGCGCGAATGCACCAACTCGCTTTGCGGCACCCAGTCGCGCACCAGGCAGACCACTTCCGCCCCGGATTGGACCAGGCGGCGCACCAGCCAGCTGCCCACAAGTCCCGTTCCCCCGGTGACGAAGGTCGGGCGGTCCCGCCAGAAGGAGTGATTCAAACCCAGTTCTTCCATGGCGCGTTCCCTTCCGACCAGAGTTTTTCCAACAAATGAACATCACGAACCGTATCCATACATTGCCAGAAGTTCTCATGCTGGTAGGCTGCCAGTTGTCCTTCAGCAGCCAGAGTTTCAAGGGCATCAAATTCCCAGGAGGTCTGATCTCCGGCGATGGTATCTACGATCTCCGGTTGAAGTACAAAGAAACCACCGTTGATCCAGCCTTCTCCGATCTGTGGTTTTTCCTTGAACGCCACAACACCTCCCCCTTCGATAACCATCTGCCCAAAGCGCGCTGCTGGACGCACGGCAGTTACGGTCACCAGTTTCCCCTGCCGCTTGTGATATTCAAGCAGGGCGGGAATATCGATATTCGCCACCCCATCTCCATAAGTCAGCATGAATGGCTCATCCCCGATGAATTCGGCTACACGCTTCACACGTCCACCAGTTTGCGTCTCCGCCCCGGTATCCAGCAGGTGAACGGTCCAATCCTCGCTGGCTCCATCGTGCGCCACCAGCTTGCCGCTGCTGAGTTCAACGGTAATATTGCGCGCCCGATAATGATAATTGATGAAATAATCCTTGATGATCTCCCCTTTATAACCCAGAGCAATAACAAACTCTTTAAAGCCGTACGCGGCGTAGGTTTTCATGATGTGCCATAGAATTGGCTTGCCACCAATTTCAACCATCGGCTTGGGCTTCACTGTAGTTTCTTCAGAGAGCCGGGTTCCCAGCCCGCCTGCAAGAATGGCTACTTTCATACAATCTCCTTAACCGATCATGTTTGATACACCAATCCTAATAAGATTATATTCCATACCGAACAAATTCAAATCACGAATATCCCGGGTTCTTTGGGAATTAGCTTAGTGAGGCAGGAAACAGGAGGTGTTGGGCGGGCCGCTTCGCAGCCCACCCAACGCCCCCATCTCTTTCCCTAAGTCACGGAGATTCCCAAAGAACCATATCCCGAAGCAACAAATCACGAAAGGCAAATTGAAAGAGAAAAGACTCATTTATGGTAAAAAATGCGATGCATTTTTTGAATGCATCGCATTTTTTACGCTCCATTTACGCTTTAACCAAACCAACCGTGATCGTTTCCCCGTCGAACTTGTCTGAC